>JAZUOE010000147.1:0-5296 GCA_045604505.1 Ruminiclostridium sp.
CCGCCTCAGGAAAAGGCATAAGACTTCTTTTAAGTATTCCATTCATGTGCGCTATAGCTGTACCATAGTTAGTGATAGGAATACCGCTATCAAGTGTTTGCTTTACACGATATTTCATCTCACGTTCATTAAGCATACAGCCGCCGCAATGAATTACTAACGCATATTTGTCCAGCTTTTCAGGGAATTGTGTTCCGGAAGTGAATTCAAACTCAATATTTTTTCCTGTATGTTTTTTTATGAGCGCAGGGAGCTTTACTGTGCCTATATCACCACACTGTCTGTGATGAGTGCAACCTTCGGAGATGAGAACCTTATCTCCGTCATTCAGTTTATCTAGTGCGGCTGCACCTTTAACTGCTGAAATAAGGTCACCCTTATATCTTGCAAACAAAATTGAAAATGAAGTCAGTAGAATATCATCGGGAGTATCTTTTGAAACACGAGCAAACGCTTGAGAATCTGTAATAACCATTTTAGGTTTTTTGCCTAAAGATGCAAGGGTTTGAGATAATTCAGTATCACGAGTTACAACTGAAACGGCGCCTGTGTCAAGAATATCACGTATTGTTTGCTGTTGAGGAAGAATAAGTCGGCCTTTTGGAGCAGCTTTATCAATAGGGACGACAAGTACAATAATATCACCCTGTTCAATAAGGTCAGCAACAACTCTTTTGCTGTTTTCTTCAGCTTTTGCCAACTTTCCTATCATTTCTTTTAGTTCGGATATGCCGGTATTGTTTTTGGCGCTGACATATATACTATTCTCAGATGCAGAAGGGATATTTTCACGCAAATCTGACTTATTATATACAACTAAATATGGTATCTTTTTTTCAGAGAAGAGATTTATTAATTCATTTTCGGGATCCGAAAGCGTTGATAGTGTTTCGGTCACAAGAATGGCAATATCAGTCATATTTAGCGCCTGTTTTGCTTTTTTAACACGCATTTCACCTAAATCACCTACATCATCAATACCAGGTGTGTCTATAATTACGACAGGACCTAAAGGAAGTAGCTCCATTGCCTTTTTTACAGGGTCAGTAGTTGTTCCTTTTACGTCAGAAACAAGGGATAAATCCTGACCTGTTACTGCATTGACAACACTGGATTTTCCTGCATTTCGCAATCCGAAAAAGCCTATATGTATTCTTTCAGCAGAAACTGTATCATTAAGTCCCATATAACCTCCTTAGAATCGGAAATCTCTGCGGTTTGAATTTTTAATATCCTCTATATTTTGAGCAGCAATATTTCTTACTTTTTCTGTAGGAATTTTCTTAAGTTCTTCTTCAATAAGCTTAAATCCTACTTCTTTTGTCTCTTCTGATGCGTAGTCAACAAGATATTCTGTAAGAGTCATAAGTGCGTTAGGATGACAGCAGTTAAGAATCTGTCCATTCTTACAAAGTGCCATAAATCTATCACCTGTTCTTCCTTCACGATAACACGCTGTGCAGAAAGAGGGGATATGACCATTATCCATAAGCCATTTGACAACTTCATCAAGAGTACGCTGGTCAGATACATCAAACTGTTCAGAATCGTGAGGTCTTTCTTCTTCGGTATATCCGCCGACAGATGTACGTGAACCGCCGCTAATCTGTGAAATTCCCATATTAAGAACTCTACCACGAACCTTTTCATTTTCTCTTGTAGAAATAATCATTCCTGTGTATGGAACTGCAAGGCGAATACAAGCGATAATTTTTTCAAACATTTCATCAGAAATGGAGTTATCAAATACATTGGGGTCAATGTCGTCAGCGCGTTTGATTCTGGGAACACTTATAGTATGTGGTCCAACGCCGTGAACAGCCTCAAGATGTTCTGCATGCATGAGAAGTCCTGCAAATTCATACTTATAAAGTTCAAGGCCGAAAAGTACACCTAAGCCGACGTCATCAATTCCGCCTTCCATAGCTCTATCCATAGCCTCTGTATGATATGCGTAATCATGCTTAGGCCCTGTAGGGTGGAGCTTAAGGTAGCTTTCTTTATGATATGTTTCCTGGAAAAGAATGTATGTGCCTATACCTGCATCTTTCAGTTTTCGATAATTTTCAACAGTGGTAGCAGCAATATTTACGTTTACACGTCTGATGGCACCGTTTTTGTGGTTAATGCTGTAAATTGTTTTAATACATTCAAGGATATATTCAATAGGATTGTTTACAGGGTCTTCACCTGATTCAATAGCAAGACGCTTATGTCCCATATCCTGTAATGCAATAACTTCTGCTTTTACTTCTTCCTGTGTCAGCTTTTTACGTGCTATATGCTTATTTTTCATGTGATAAGGGCAGTATACACAACCGTTTACACAATAATTGGAGAGGTAGAGCGGGGCAAACATTACAATTCGGTTTCCGTAGAAAGCAAGTTTGATTTCTTCAGCGATTTTATAAATCTGCTCTACCTTTTCGGGAATGTCACATGCAAGTAATACAGATGCCTCTCTGTGTGTAAGTCCTTGACAAACACAACCGGTTTCAGTTTTGCGAGGACGAGCTTTTTCAAGAATGCTGTCAATTAACTCAACGTTATTCTTGTTGTTTTCAGCGTATTCAATTGTTTTGAGGATTTCTTCATCGTTTATAAATTCCTCTGCTTTGAGTGATTTCGGATTGTAAGTAGCCATATTAATGTCCTTTCGTTTTTAATTTTTTATTATGTCTTTTTTTACATCGCCACGCGCTGTAACAATTTCATATCCTGTGGATTTAACTCTGTTGGAAAGGCACACAATACATTGTGCCGCCTCATCTCCCGTACATATTTTATTATCATATAATTCATATTTTTTTCGCACAGAAACAGGTGATAGGTTTGGCATTACAACATTTGCACCTGCTTTAATTCCCATTTCGCGCCCATTTGGAAGTGTTGTACCTAAAGCTGTTGTTGAGGGTAGTAGTATTTCGGGGTGGATAAGTCGAATTATTGATAACAAGTAGCAGGTGAGTTCTGCATTTCCGGCAGGAAAATCTTTAAAATCTGTAGCGTTGTGTGGGATAAATGGTCCGATTCCGCACATTGCGGGGTGAAATTCTTCTACAAATTTTAAATCTTCCGCCAAATTTCTATTCGTCTGAAACGGTGAACCAACCATAAAACCGCAGCCGGTCTGATAGCCAATATCCTTTAAATTTTTAAGACATTGCATTCTGTTTTCAAATAACATTTCGGGTGGGTGCAGTTTTTGGTAATGTTCCTTATTTGCAGTTTCATGACGCAACAAGTATCTGTCTGCACCGGCATCGTACATTTTTTTATAGCTTTCATAACTGCGTTCTCCAAGAGAAAGTGTTATTGCACAGTCAGGATATTTATTTTTTATTTCTTTGATGATTTCACACACAAATTCATCTGTAAAAAGCGGGTCTTCACCGCCTTGCATAACAAATGTACGAAAGCCAAGTGAATATCCTTCATCGGCACATTCAAGTATTTCATCTTTGTTAAGTCTATATCTTTCACAAGCTTTATTGCTTTTTCTTATTCCGCAATAAAGGCAATTGTTTTTACAGATGTTGCTGACTTCAATCAAGCCGCGTATGTATACATCTTTTCCGTAAATCTTTTCTCTTACAGTTCTTGCTTTTTCAGCAAGGATTTCAGCTATATCATCATTTCGGTTTGCAATAAGGTATTCGTATTCATCAACAGTAAGAGAATGCTGTTTTTCTAATTTAGTTATTAGTTCAAAAATTTTATTTTCCATCAGTAATCACATTTGAATAAGCTGTTTTAACACTTATTCCATTTAACTTTCCTATTTTGCCCGATAATGCAGAAATTGTATCCTGTGGTGCATCAAGGGCAATGCTAACAATATTTATATTTTTTTCACGATAGGGGACACCCATGCGTCCAATAATATATTTTCCGTATTCGTGAAGTATTGCGTTTAAAGATTCAGTTGAATTTAAATCTTCAACAATAATTCCCATTACAGCAACACGTGTTTCTTTTTTTTCTGTCATAATTACGTCCTTTTTCGTAAATAAAAAACCGCACCTTTTCTATAAAAGAGCATAGAAAGGCACGGCAATATAATGCTTAAATTATAAATGTCGCCTTTCAGTCAGATTGTTATCTTTATGTCAGGTTACAATTGTATTATAATATATTTAACTGTGAATGTCAATAGGTTTTTGTTGACAATTTGTAGATGTAGACACGTATTGACTTTTATAATAATAAAAGAGCAATCCATACAGAGATTGCTCTTTTGAGTGCTATAAGTCAATCAATTAACCGATTGCAGCAACAAGTGCCTCTTCAGCCTTTGCAGCGTCGTTGCAGCAGAGAAGATATACAAATCCACCGGCTGTACCTACAACTGTCTGGTCAGCAGTTTCCTGCTGTTCGGGATAGAAAGCAACTTCTGTCTTGAGCTGGTTCATACGATTTGTAAGATGCTCAAGAGCAGCCTCTTCCTGACCTTCAACAGGCTTAACGATTGTTAATTCAATAAGGTGCGCACTCATCATGTGCATTGTAACGCTGTATTCAGCGAAGAGAGAGAGGTCATAGCCCATAACATCCTTAAGAATAGCCTCATCTTCAACTAAGCCGATTGCAGGGAATTCAACGCCGCTGTTGATAACAACATCAGCGAGTTCCTGACATGATAAGTCGCTTGTAGCCGCATCGTCTGTTGTTTCGTCTTCAGCAACATCACCTTCGGTTTCTGTATCTTCTACAACATCAGTTGCAACTGTTGTAGTTGTAGTAGTTGTTGTTTCTTCGTCCTTAGAACCACAACCTGCGGCTGTGCTGATAAGTGCTGCTGTAAGAATTACTGCTAAAATTTTCTTGCTCATTGTTTTTGATTCCTTTCGTTTTCCCGTTTTACGGGATTTTTATTTAAGTAATGCTTCCGTCACGGAAACGCTCAGGAAGACTTTCAGAACCCTTATAGAAGGGGAGATCTGACAGATTGATACAACGCTCGTTTTTCAGCGTTTTCATTAAGAACACTTCGCTCATGTACTTCTGGTTGCAAAAAGGAAGATTTTTTTCATCAAAAATCGGTTTCCAGCCTTCGACTGCATAAACAAAGCCTCCCCACCAGGGCAGCCACCACAGCCATTTAACGTTATCCTTGGCCATTTCATCAGGGTCGGGAATAAATCCGCATTCGCTGAGGGTTGCCATTTTGTTGTGAGTATATGAAACAAGATAATCGAATCTTTCTTTCTGTGAGGAATGGTCATCGGGCAGCTGACTGTAAATATCGTCGCCGCATATATCATAGGTATTCGGATGAACAGCCATACTTTTATCC
>JAZUOE010000148.1:0-4943 GCA_045604505.1 Ruminiclostridium sp.
AGTTTCAAATAATCACGGATTAAAGTTTAAAGAATATACAGGAGATTCTAAAAATGCACCATATTCGTTGTATTGTTTATGATTTGGATATGATGATTAAGAGAAACACACCTTTTGGCGTGTTTCTCTTTAATTATCATAAGGGGGTATAATCAACCATACCGCAAACAATCCAACCAGCAGTTGATTTTATATCTCCAAAGAAGTTATTGATTTTCTCTTAAAAAGTTGGTACGATACAGATAACAACGGCGCTGTTGATTTTTAAAATGGAGATGATTTAATTGACAATCAATATTGGTCAAACAATAAAATCAATGCGAAAGGAAAAAGACATAACACAGGAGACACTTGCAAATTTTCTTGGGGTTACAAATCAGAGTATAAGCAAATGGGAAAGAAATGAAACTTATCCTGATATAACAATGCTTCCTGCAATTGCATCGTTTTTTAATACAAGTGTTGATAATCTTCTTGGAATCAACAAAATAGAGCAAGAAAGAAAACAGGAATTTTATTGTAGTGAGTATATGAGGCTCTGGAGTGAGCATAAATTTGAAGAAGTTACATCACTTATGAAAGATGCAGTATGTGAATTCCCAGGAAATTTTGATTTGCTTGTAAAATATCTTAACTGTCTTACAGGCACACAAAATAAGTCCGATCACTTAATTTCAGTTAAACAAGAGGTTCAGAATATTTATGAAATGATTCAGGAACACTGCACAATTGACAGTATAAGAATCTGGGCAAAAAAATTGATGTGCAGATATTTAAGCAAATTAAGTAGCATAGCGGATAGTGGCGTTGATATAAAGGAAGCAGAAAATGTTTTATTAAGTATGCCTTTGATGCAAAACGCAAGAGACTTTGAGGCTATGTATATTTATTACAGTTATCCTGAAAAGAAAAAGCAAGCCTGCGCAAATGGTGTTTCTGAACTTCTCAGATTGCTCGGTGAAAGTTTATTCAGAGCGTATGAAGAACCTACAGAATATGATGAAAATATCTTAGAAAGTTTTATTGGTTTACTACATGCTGTTATGCCGGATGAAGATTACGGAAAGAGCTTTAATCATATTATTTATGACTACGGTTATCTTGGCGTTAAAAAGTATCTGAAAGGCGACAAAGACGGCGCGTTAAAATGCTTCAGAGAAGAAGTCAGACTTGCTAAAGTTTTTGACAGTTTACCAGATGTTTCTGTAAGTACATCACCGGTTGTCTGTGGCGCAACTTTTGAAAAAACAAAAACTATTCTTGGAACAGACAAAATGCAAAGTAGAGTAAAATATCTTTTAGGTGAAAGGTATCCGCTTTCAGAAGATTTCAGAGAAACTCCGGAAATTAAAGAGTTATTAAAAAATCTTGGTTAAAATATTGTTTAAAAATTAAGAAAATCCGCATTGTAGCAAACTGCTATGGTGCGGATTCAGTTTTTAAATTTACGCAATCCCCCAGGTTAAAACGATTGTAAAACATAATATTTTATGATATACTCATACCCGAAGTTTTCTGTAGCAAGGAGATATCTATGAACAAGTCACAGAATTTTACAGACGGAAAAATATTCACTTCACTTATACGCTTTGCGTTACCTGTTTTATTGGCATTGTTTTTGCAAGCGATGTATGGTGCGGTTGATTTACTTATAGTCGGACATTTTGGTGGGGACACAGCTGATATATTTGTATCGGCAGTATCTACAGGTAGCCAGATTATGATGACACTTACAATAGTGATTACCGGTCTTGCAATGGGACTTACTGTATATGTTGGTGAGAGAATTGGAGCAGGGAAAAAAGAAGAAGCTGGTGAAATCATTGGAACGGGAATCAGCCTTTTCGGTGTTATTTCTTTAATTGTGTCAGTAGTTATGGTTTTTGCTTCTTCTGCTCTTGCAAAACTGATGCGTGCTCCTGCAGAAGCTTTTGATAATACAGTGTGGTATGTTGCAATTTGTTCCGCAGGGACATTGTTTATTGTTGCATATAACTTAGTGGGCAGTATATTCAGGGGAATTGGTGATTCGAAAATACCCCTTCTTACTGTAACTATTGCTTGTGTGTTGAATATTCTGGGAGATTTATTACTTGTAGCAGTTTTCCACATGGGTGCTATTGGAGCTGCTGTCGCAACTATTTTTGCACAAGCTATGAGCGTGATTATCTCAATGTTTGTTATAAGAAAACGCAAAATGCCCTTTAACTTTTCACGAAAATATATACGACTTAATACTATACATATAAAATCTATTCTGAAATTGGGAACACCTATTGCTCTTCAAGATTTGCTTGTCAGTATTTCTTTTCTTGTAATTCTTGCTATTGTCAACAACTTAGGTCTTAATGAATCAGCAGGGATAGGCGTTGCAGAGAAAGTATGCGCTTTCATTATGCTTATTCCATCATCATTTATGCAATCTATGTCTGCTTTTGTTGCTCAGAATATTGGAGCATCAAAATATGACCGTGCTAAAAAAGCCTTGTGGTACGGAATAGCTTCTTCTTTAGCGGTTGGTATTATTGTTGGGTATTTTTCTTTCTTCCATGGCGATATTTTAGCAGGAATATTTGCAAAGGATACGGCAATTATTGTACCCGCAGCCCAATATTTAAAAGCGTATGCCATTGATTGTGTGTTTACCGCTTTCCTGTTCTGTTTTATGGGTTATTTTAACGGGTGTGGTAATACCACGTTTGTAATGATTCAGGGAATAATAGGGGGCATTTGCGTTCGACTTCCTGTTTCATGGATAATGAGTAAAATTGAGCCAGTATCTCTGTTTCGTATTGGGCTTGCAACTCCGATATCTACAGTTATACAGATTATTCTGTGTGTTGGATTTTTCGTAATAGCAGGGCGGACTCTGAAGAAAAATCAGAAAAAACTTCAGAGTGAAATTTAATATGCATAGTTCTTGCTAAAATATTAACTAATATGTTATAATCAAATTATATTATTATGAAAGAAGTGGGAACATAATGAAAAACTATGACGCTATTGTTATAGGTGCAGGCAACGGCGGACTTGTGGCTTCTGCACGTCTTGCAAAAGAGGGCAAAAAAACATTGCTTATTGAACGCCATAATTTACCTGGTGGCTTTGCAACAAGCTTTGTAAGGGGTCGCTTTGAATTTGAAGCATCACTTCACGAGCTTTGCGGTGTTGGCTCAATTACTGGTAAATCACCTTTACAGAAAATTTTTAAAGAGGTTGGCGCGGCAGATAAAATAGAATGGGTTGCTCTTGATGAAGCATTCAGAGTAATTACACTTGATGAAAAAAATAAGTGTGACTATGTAATGCCTTTGGGTAAGGAAAAATTTATTGCAAAGCTTGAGGAATATGACAAGGGCTCTTCGGCTGTAGTTACAAAGATTTTTGATATTATTGAAAGTATAGAAAAAACTCTTGATTTTGTAAGTGATATAGAGGACTTTAAGCCATCTATGATTAAAGAGATTTTTTCAGAGCACACAGATTTCTTAAAAATAGCAAACTACTCTGTTGATGAGGTTTTAAAATCTCTCGGAGCAAGTCAGGTAACACGAGATATTATAAACGCTTATTGGTGTTACCTTGGTCAGCCAACAGATGAGCTTAATGTAATTCACTATTTTACAATGCTCCACGCATATATTATTGATGGTGCAGTTATTCCAAAAGGAAGAAGCCACCAGATAAGCACTGCCTTACTTGAAGCATTCACTGAAAATGGTGGTGAAGCTTGGTTTAACACAGCTGTAAAGAAAATTAATGTAGAAAATGGCATTGCAACAGGTGTTACCCTTGAGGATGGAACAGTTATAAATGCAAAAGCAGTTATTTGTAACGCATCACCTTATAACGCTTATACAAAATTAATAGACGAAAAGGCTATTCCTGAAAAGCTCAAAAAAGAGGTTAATGCTAAAACATTGGGAGCAAAAGGCTTTGCAGTATTTTTAGGTCTTAACCGTTCAGCAGAAGAAATAGGTCTTAATAATCATACATACTTTATTTATCCTGATAACGATAACAGAAAGTGCTATGAATTAAGCAAGAAAATTGAAACAAACGATGTTCAGGCAACAGTATGCCTTAATAAAGCAATTGAAGATTGTTCCCCTGAGGGCACAAGCATTCTTTATATGACATCTATTTTTGCAGGTGATGAGTGGAGCAATGTTTCTGTTAAGGATTATTACAAAACAAAGCAAGCATTTGCAGAAAAGATGATAGACAATTTTGAAAAGGCAACAGGTATTGGAATTAAACCTTATATTGAAGAAATTGAAATTGCAACACCTATGACTTATGCACGTTATACAGATGCTCCTGCTGGTACAATTTATGGCTATGAAGCAACTAAAGAAGACGGCATTGTTAAAAGAATTGTGTTTGATATGATAGATAAGGGTATACCTGGTCTTTATTTTGCTGGTGGCTATACTACAAGACACATGGGTTACTCACCAAGCTACACAACAGGTGATATGGCAGCAAAGAATGCAATTCTCAGTATGGAAAAGGAGGTAAAGTAAAATGAGCAAGAATAAGTTTTCTGTAAACGGCGGATTTAAAGATGCCATTAATACAGTTAAGTTTTTAACAGAGAGAAAGCAATTTATAAACAGTGCTGAGGCAACTTTACCTACTCGTACTGATGATTTTGGTGTAAACAAAGTAGCTAAAAGCATTCACCCGAAAGAACAGGCACTCGTTATAACAAGAATAGAAGAGCATAAAGATATAGCAAAAAGCTATTATTTTAAAAGCGAAGTGGCACCACTTGCATATTTTAAAGCAGGTCAATATCTTACATTTAAACTTGAAATAGGCAATGCAGTTGTAACTCGTTCATATTCAATAGCTTCTTCACCTCTTAGTGCATTAAACGGAGAATATCAGATTACAGTTAAGCGTATAAATGACGGCTTCGTTTCAGATTATATTTTAGA
>JAZUOE010000149.1:0-4338 GCA_045604505.1 Ruminiclostridium sp.
TATTACTTTAGGCGAAGAAATCGTTGTTTCCGACAGTGAAATCGAAGTTGTATTAACTTCAATTTTGAAAGATGATGCTTTAGTTAAACATGAAGTAGTTCCTGAAAGCATTGCGTTTGAAGAAAGCGTTATCAATCTTGATATTGGGGAGAGCACATATGCGGATATTCAGCTTAAGCCAGTAAATGCTTTTGAAAACGTTGTTTTTGGAAGCAGTAATCCTGCTGTGGCAAATGTAAATCAGAATGGAAAAATTGTAGGTGTTTCAGCGGGAACAGCCACTATAACTGCTAGTGTGCCTGATTCTGGAATCAGCACAAGCTGTACTGTTAACGTCAGCAGTGCTATCGCCGTAACTCAGCTATATGCCATGAAGGAATACGATGGATTATTAATAGGTGAATCTATAGATCTTGATGTTTTTGTATATCCTGAAAATGCAACCTATCAGCAGCTTACCTGGAACAGCAAAAACGATGAAGTGGCAACGGTAAGTGCAGATGGTGTAGTAACAGGTATTGATGCAGGTGAAGTTATTATCACTGCTGAAACAAAATACGAGGGTATTTATATTGATTTCTTGTTAACAGTATCTGAAAATACGTATGATCTGACTGTTTTGACAGAAGGAGATGGTTCTGTTAATTTAAGAAATATTGAGGCAGTAGGCAGTCAGCTTATCGAACTTACCGCAATTGAAAATGGTGGAACCTTTATAGGTTGGGAAACTGCAGATGGTGGAATTATTGATTCTCCTGAAAGCTTATCTACTATTTTTGTAATGCCGCATAACAATGCAACTGTAGTTGCTGTATTCAGCGGGGAAGGTGAAGGCGGAAGTCCTTCCGTTCCCGTTGTAACAACACCTAGCAATACAGTTCCCTCTTGGGTAAATACAGCACCCCCTGTTACGACTGCAGCTGAAAAGGAAACAACTGCAGAGGAAGATACAACAACTGTTGTATCCACTACAGAAAGTGATGATGAAGAATTTGAGGAAAGCGAAGAGGATATAGAGGAAGAGGTTGAAGTTGATGAAGACACTGACACAACCGCTCCCGCTGAAGATGAAGAAACGGAAACTGATGAAGATGTTTCTTTTGACAATGAAGAAGACAATTCAGACGTTAATGACGAAACCGACAACCAAACCTCAAATGATGATGACCCTAACCCTGAAACAGGTGTTGCTTTGAGTTTCTCAGGTTTATTGATTGCAACTGCGGTAGCAGCGCTTGTAAAAAAGAAAAAATAATAAATACTTTTATTATCGTGGACAGCCGTTAAAATCGGCTGTCCTTTTTGTTGCATAAAAACAGCGGAGATTTCTCTCCGCTGCACTGATATTTACATTATAGTTTTATAGATTTCAGACATTGAATCAATGGCATTTTCAACGCTGTATTTTTTTACTTTGATAATATTATTTTCTGACATATAATTTTGTAGTTTTTCATCAGCAATAATACGTTTAACTGCAGAACAAAATCCAACAGAATTATTATAATCAAATAATAATCCGTTTTTTGTATCTTCAATCAAATCAACATGACCGCGAATTTTTGTTGCAACAATAGGTAAGCCACTAGCCATTGCCTCTAAAACATGAACAGGCAGACCTTCCTGACTTCCGGGTGCAACAACTAAATCTGCAGCTGCATAAAACTCATTCGCATCACGACGGTAGCCGAAAAACTGAACCTTATCCTGAATATTAAGCTCTTTAGTTTTAGCTTTGATTTCATCTAACAATTTTCCGGTGCCAATAAAAGCACATCGGATATTAACGCCCTCGTCAATTAACTTCTTTAAATTTTCTATAAGAAAAATATGATTTTTTCTTGGAATGAACTCTGCTGCATACAGAATAAGAAAACCGTCGTCAGGTATGCCTAAAATATTTCTTTTCTGTTTGCGATTTTCAGGTGAGCTAAATTTAAATTTCTCAGTGTTTACACCAACCCCATTGATTTTATATATTTTTCCTGCACGGAATTTTTTCTCAACAGCAGTATTATAATCTTCGTTGTTGATTAAAACTAAGATATCTGTATATTTTGAAAGAAATTTTTCGGCATTATAGTATATAACCCAATCTTTTTTAGGGGCGCCTTTCCAAAAAGCAAAACCGTGAGCGGTATATATAACTTTAGTTCCTTTCTTTCTTGCTTTTCTTGCGGCAAGTCTTGTAAGGGCGGCACCAATAGGTGTATGACAGTGAATAATGTCATATTCACCTTCGTTAATCACTTTTTTTATTTGATTATATGCCTTAAAATTATCAGTGTGGAAAACTTTGCGATTAAAGCAAACTTTAAATTCCTTATCGCAATTCACCAACGGTTCTTCGCCTAAGGACGCGTAGTGAACCTCCCACCCATTATCTTTAAACCATTTCATGAATGGAGCATTAAATTTTATAAAATTAGCAACATGAGATACAAAAAGAACCTTTTTCATTACGTTACACCCCATATTTTTTTATATAGTATATCACATAAATTTTTGTTAGTCAACATTACCATTAAACCTTCCTTCGGATTAAAGAAAGGTATATTTTTTGATTATTACAACCTACCGTTAATTTTACGGAAATAAAAACAGCCGTGATATAATTAAATCACAGCAAGGGAAAAGAAACACTGAACCCGAAAAAGACAATACCGTTAATTTTACGGAGTCCAAAAAATAACTGCTAAAATAAGAGCATAACAACAAAACAAAAGGAGTTAAAAAATATGGATATTTCAACAATCATCATCATCGTAATCGTAGTGCTTGTAGCACGTGCAATCATTTCCTTTATCGGCAGTGTACTCAGTGAAATCTTTAATGACAATTACCTTTTGGAGATTGCTAAGATTATATTCAAACGCTGAGTTTATAAAATTGCTCAGTTGTCAGAGCGTAGAGTATGACAACAGTGACTGACAGCGGCTGAATACTGTCAGGATATCGCCAACATACAAGTAAAAAATCATCAACAAAAAGGAGTAATAATCATGACTATCAAAACAAGAATTTTATCAACAATCCTCGCAGCAACTCTCACAATCGGAAGTCTTACTTCCGCAGCATCAGCGTCAAACTACAGTGCCTCTACCGCTTTAATGACCTCAGTGTCAACAAATACCGCATATTTAGGGCTCAGAACCTATAATGATGTACCAACTCTTTCAATTAACAGCAAGTCATATATAAACTTTACTTATGGAAAAAATAATTTCAGTAGCAATTATATTTGGTTATATGATTTCAGTAATGAAATGTACACAGGTGTCGGCAATCGTCAGACAACTTATAGTTATAACGAAATGTACATAGGCATTCATGCCAATGTAAAAAACAACAAGCTTAATTATGCTGTATATAATCACGCAAAGCAGAAAGTAACCGTCAACAAGATGACACTTACCAGTGACAGAGATAAAATAGTTCTGAAAACAAAGGCGGCTAATGAATATTCAGAGCTTGATACTTCAAAACTTGCCAACGGTTTATACAAGCTTGAGGCTGAGATTTCTTTAAAAAACGATAAAATAAATAATAAGCCCTTTATGTATTTCTACGTAAACAATGGTAAAACATATCTTTGTGCATATACTGTTATGACTGAAAAACGCATAAAAACTGAGATTATAGAGCGTCGTACACTTAACGAAAGACTGATTAAGGAGGCAGGTGTAACACCTGAAAACAGCGACAGCATTGAGCAGCTTTGTTTCCCTTGGCACCCCGAAGTCGGCAGAAATGATGTTTCTAACTGGGCAGCGCTTTCTGAAACTATTGTCAAGGAAGAATGGTCAGACGGACTTAAGGTTTTTGCATTCCACGAATGGATGACGAAAAATCTTGCTTATGATTATTATAAAGCAAATGTTATTGATATGCAAAGAGCGCATTATTTCAAGGACTATTCAGGTAAGCATGATATGTATGATACAAGAGTTGGAGTTTGCTTTGACTTTGCGAATGTTTTAGCTATCATGTGCCGTCATCACGGTATCCCTGCAGTTACTATTGATACTGACACACATACCTGGAATTTAGTATATCTCAACGGCAGATGGATTGAAATTGACCTTACAGCTGATGTTTGCAGATACGTGAACGGTAAAGATTATACTAATGTGCAAAACGCAAATTCCATCTATTGCTACAGAGGTTTTAACACTAACAAGGTAAATTATTCGACAGCTACAAAGGTAAATCAGTGGCTTTGGACATACGAAAAGGCAAAGTGATGTAAGTAAAAAATTCCCCTACATAACGTAGGGGGAATCTTGTGTTTATAACTTGAATTCAGAGATAAGTCCTGAAAGGATTGTAGCCTGTCCA
>JAZUOE010000150.1:0-4444 GCA_045604505.1 Ruminiclostridium sp.
TGTCTGAGTGGTGGTAAGAGTAATATCTGCAGCGGCGGGGATTTCCTTATCCCGCAGCATAAATATTGCCGCTAAGCCTAAAATAACTACCGCACCTATTATGGCACCTACTACTGCTCCCCTGCTCTTTTTCGGCGGCGGGGCAGCTACCTGCTGCTTTTCATCTATAAATATACCGCATATTGCAGTGTAGTTATCGTCCTGGTCCTTTGCTCTTTTAAGCTGACGTTTCAGCATAAATCTCAGCCATTGCTCAGCGGTTTCGCCTTTCAGCAGGTCAGCCTCCATTTCTCCCTCAATGACATTTTCCCAAAAACCGTCACTGCAGATAAGAAATGCGTCGCCGTCCTCTATTTCTATAGGCGGATAAACCTTTTTAATGTTCAGCTTTTCATTATCACCAAGCACCTTAAGGAGTTTTGAGCGGTCCTCATGGCCTCTGATTTCTTCAAAGGTAATATTCCCCATATCCACCGAAATCTGACATACCGAATGGTCACGGGAATGAGCAAAAAGCCTGTTCTTTTTAAAATAATATATTCGGCTGTCACCGGCATTTATATAGCGGAAAATCCCGTTTTCCACAAATGCGGCGGCTACTGTTGTACGGGCAGCACTGTTAAGAGCAAGAACATCTTTGTTTGCCTGTTCAAGAATATCATTTATGCTTTCGTCCGTGTACTGTCCGTGACAATTACGCTGAAAGCTTTCTACAGCCGCTTTTGAGGCAACCTCACCTTGTGAATGTCCGCCTAAACCGTCAGCAACCATAAAGTAATCCTTGCCGCAAATAAGGCTGTCCTCATTTATCTCTCTGCCGCCACGATTTGTAAACTGCGCAATATCAAGTTTCATGGTTTCACCGCCTTACATAAATTCAAGGATAATTGCTGTTGCATTATCCTGCGTGGGGACTGCTTTATCAGCAATGCCGCTTTTCATAGTGTCTGCCGCTGAAATTGCGTCAGCATTAAGGCAGTAAATAAACTCTCTGTCGCTGAGAGCATTATACACACCGTCACTGCAGATAAGGAGCTTATCACCTTTTTGCGGTATTAGAGGCTTAATATTTACATCAGGGCTTAATTCTTTATTTGCGCCGATAAATTCTACAAGGTTATTTCTTTCGGGGTTTGCGTCAGCCTCTGCGTAAGTAAGCTGCCCGTCAATAACCTTTCCAAGCTCCCTGTTTATTACATCAAAATCCTCTGTTAATTGAGTTATGGCGTTATTTCTGAAAAGATAAAGTCTGCTGTCACCTGTAGAGCAGAAGAAAATCCCTTCAGGGCAACAATATACTGCAACCGCAGTTGCGCCGCCGCCATATTTACCGCTGACAACCTGCGCATTTATATCGTTTGTAATGCTTATAAAGGATTTGTGAATGTCACTGTCCTTTGAAAGTCGGGTAAGGCGCTTTATATAACCGCTGACGGTGTCGCCGCTGACCTTATCGCCGTTTGAAAGACCGCCCATTCCGTCTGAAAGCACGGCGCAGAAACCCTGCTCACCTTTGGCTGTTTTAAAGGAGCAATAGTCGTAGCTGTCCTCTTGATAAGGACGGGCGCCGACGCTTTGAAATTCCCCTACAGAAATACGTGAGATTTCAGAATTATTGATTTTAAATTCAAAATTAAGTTCTTTTTTCATTTTCGTTCTCTCAATACAGTGTGTTAAAGTTAAAAATGAGCATAATTAATTTATATTATAACACAAAATTAAATGATTTTCAATATGTAACCATGATATTATTAAATATCTTGACAGGCGGTATTTTAATGGTTATAATATAATCTAACCCAAAAATACATTTAAGGTGGTGTAACAATGACTATTGAAGAAATCAAAGCAAAATTAAAATCAGATGAATATAGCTTTCTGCGTGAAAATAAAAACTTAGGCAATAATATAATTATCCTTACTTTAGGTGGCTCTCACGCTTACGGCACAGACGTTGAAAGCAGTGACCTTGACATCAGAGGCTGCGCATTAAACAGCAAGTTTGAAATCCTTACAGGTCAGAATTTTGAGCAGTTTTTAAATGTAGAAACCGATACTACAATTTATTCCTTCAATAAACTGGTTACTCTGCTGACTAGTGTTAATCCTAACACGATTGAAATGCTGGGTAATAAGCCTGAGCATTATTTTTACCTGCACCCTATCGGTCAGGAATTGATTGATAATGCGCATCTTTTCCTGTCGAAAAAGGCAATTTATTCCTTCGGCGGCTACGCAAATCAGCAGCTGCGCCGTCTTGAAAATAAGTCTGACCGTCTGGTAGGTCAGGCACAGCATGAGGAGCATATCTTCAAAACTATTGAACATGCCTCTTATGAGTTTAAGCAGAATTATTTCGGAATGCCTGATGACGCAATAAAATTATATATTGATACTGCTGTACAGGAAGGATATGACACGGAAATTTTCATGGACGTGAATTTAACACACTATCCCCTGAGAGATTATAAGGGTATGTGGGCGGAAATGAACAGTATTGTCAAGTCCTACGGCAAGGTTGGTAAGAGAAACGAAAAGGCTATTGAACATAATAAGCTGGGAAAGCACATGATGCACCTTGTCCGCCTTTACATGATGTGTATTGATATTCTTGAAAGGGAGAAAATCGTTACATACAGAGAGGCGGAGCATGACCTGCTTATGGATATTCGCGACGGTAAATACCTTGACGGAAACAGGCAGCCTACCTCTGAATTTTATGAGCTGGTTGACGAATATGAAAAGCGGCTGGATTATGCAAAAAATAATACAAGTCTGCCTGATAATCCCGATTATAATAAAATCAATGAATTTACAGCAAGTGTAAATGAAAGGGTGGTTAAGGGTGAATTTTAAAATCAATATTCCTCATAACGCTAACACCATTATCCACGCACTTCAGGATAATTGCCACACAGCGTATATTGTTGGCGGCTGCGTCAGGGATAGTATTATGGGCAGAAACCCTCACGACTGGGATATATGCACCTCTGCCACACCCACACAAATGCTGGAGATTTTCAAAGGCTACAGAGTAATTGAAACAGGGTTAAAGCATGGCACAATAACTATTGTTATTGACGGTGAGCAATACGAATGCACAACCTATCGTATCGACGGAGAATACACAGACAGCCGCAGACCTGACAGCGTGACTTTTACAGCTAACCTGACCGAAGATTTAAAGCGCAGGGACTTTACCGTAAACGCTATGGCGTATAATGATAAAGAGGGGTTGGTTGACCCTTTCGGCGGCAGAGAGGATATTGAAAGGAAAACAATACGCTGCGTCGGCTCACCTGATGAGCGGTTTGGTGAGGACGCATTGCGTATTATGAGAGCGGTGCGTTTTTCCGCACAGCTAGGCTTTTCTATTGAGCCTGACACAGCGGCAAGTATGGTAAAGCTTTCGGAAAATTTAAAAAATATTGCCATAGAGCGCATTAATGTTGAGCTTTGCAAAATGATAGTATCACCTACAGCGGCTCACCTTATCTCTCAATATGCAGATGTTTTTGTTAAATTTATCCCTGAGCTTTCTCCTATGCGTGGATTTGAGCAGAATAACCCTCATCATCAGCATGATGTGTTTTTTCATACAATTCACGCCTTAGAAAACTGCCCTTCATTTGACCTTACTACACGACTTGCGGTTTTATTTCACGATTTCGGTAAGCCTCATTGTTATCAGGACGGTGAGGACGGCATAAGGCATTTCAAGGGACACCCTAAGGTCAGTGCCGATATGGCTGATGAGATTATGAAACGTATGAAATTCGATAACGAAACCCGAAATAATGTGGTACAGCTTGTTTTTTATCACGACTCTACATTTGAGGTTGGTAAAAAATACGTAAAGCGTTGGCTTAACAAGGTGGGGGTTGAGCAATTCCACAGACTCCTTAATGTAAGACGCGCTGACCTTAAGGGTCAGAGAGAAAACTACGACAAAATTTCCTATTCAAAGCTTAATCTCATAGAACAGATGATAGATGAGGTTTTGCAGGAAAATCAGTGCTTTGCCCTAAAGGATTTAGCGGTAAACGGCAAGGATTTAATAGAAATAGGCTTTAAAGCAGATAAAAAACTTGGCGAAATTCTGAATTCACTCCTTGAGGGTGTAATTAACGAAGAGTATGAAAATGATAAGGAAATTTTGCTGAATATAGCAAGAGAAAGACTATAAATGCAGAAAACCGAACAGCTTATGACGGCTGTTCGGTTTTTGTGCTTATTTTGATAAAGTAACCTCAGTGCTGCAATATAAACTATATGTGTTTGGTACGCCTGAAATAGCGTAGATAAAATACACATAGCCCTCAGGTGCAGTATAAGTCTTGCCCTCAATTATAACACTGGAGAAAACGTCTGTTGTGGAGAATTTTCTTGTTTCATTTCCGTCCTCGCTAAGGGCAATGTATGTAGAGGCGGTAGAATTTCCTCT
>JAZUOE010000151.1:0-8185 GCA_045604505.1 Ruminiclostridium sp.
CGAATGCGCACCATCTCTTGTAAAGGTCGGGAGTACCCTGTGCCTCGAAACCGGAGATGTCGTGGCTGAAGTAACCGAAACCGCTCATGCAGAGGGACAAGCCGCCGCGTACGGTTTCCCACATGGATTCGTAGTTGGAGAAACAGTCGCCGCCCCAGTGAACAGGGAACTTCTGTCCGCCAACCGTTGCGGAACGTGCGAAAAGACAAGCCTTATCCTTGCCGTAATATTCTTCCAGTACCTCGAATACTGTCTTGTTGTAGAGGTATGTATAGTAGTTGTGCATCTTGTAGGGGTCGGAGCCGTCATAGTAAACAACGTCAGTGGGGATTCTTTCACCGAAGTCTGTCTTGAATGCGTCAACGCCCATTTCACAAAGTACACGGAGCTTACTCTTGAACCATTCACAAGCTGCGGGATTTGTAAAGTCAACGATAGCCATACCGGGCTGCCACATATCGCCCTGCCATACGCTGCCGTCCTTCTTCTTGAGGAAGTAGCCGCCCTTTACGCCCTCTTCAAACATTGTGGAGCGCTGACCTACGTAAGAGTTAATCCATACGCAGATTTCAAGGCCCTTAGCCTTAAGACGCTGCAGCATAGCCTTAGGGTCGGGGAACATTCTCTTATCCCATGTGAAGTCACACCAGCAGAATTCCTTCATCCAGAAACAGTCAAAGTGGAACACCTCAAGAGGAATATCTCTTTCAGCCATACCGTCGATAAAGCTTGTAACTGTCTTTTCATCATAGTCGGTTGTGAAGGAAGTGGTGAGCCATAAACCAAAGGTATATGCAGGGGGGAGTGCGGGTTTACCTGTTAATGTTGTATATGTTTCGATAACATCAGCGATTGTTTCACCACCGAATACGAAGTATTCCATACGTTCGCCCTGTACAGTAAAGGCAACCTTAGAAACTGTTTCACTAGCAACTTCAAATGTAACCTTTTCAGGGTGGTTTACAAATACACCGTAGTTGTTGGAAGTTACATAGAAGGGGATAGACTTGTAGCTCTGTTCGGAGGAAGTACCGCCGTCGTTGTTCCAGATTTCAACAGTCTGACCGTTCTTTACAAAGGGAGAGAACTTTTCGCCAAAGCCGTATACTGTTTCGCCAACGCCGATGTTCATCATTTCACGGATTACACCCTGCTGTGCGGTTTCGTCATGCGCAAAGAAGGGTTTCATAGCGTCGTTTGCCATACGCTCGTTTGTTTTCCACTGTTCCTCAAGAATGTAGGAAGTGGTTCTCCAACCCTGCTTTGTAAGGAGCTTATCGCCGTAGTAGTACTTGATGTCCCAAGCACCGCTCTTTGCGATAACAACCTTAGTTTTGCCTGAAATAAGCTCGAAAGCGTTTTCTGTTTCATTGATTACAGGTTTAAAGGAAGCGTCCTCATAAAGCTCAAAAGAGGGAGTCTTCTTGATTTCGCCCTTGAAATGTTCAACTGTAACCTTGATAGAGTTTTCAAGAGTAGATGTGAAAGTGATTTCCAATACGGGACCGCCTAAGGTCATACCTCTGTTTCCAATCCACTGATTTGTGGCAAGGACGTTTACAGAAGTTTCATCTGCAGTAACCTCGTACATCTGTGTAGCGTAGTTTACGCCGTAGCCGGGCTTATTAAGCCATAATCCGTCTGCGTATTTCATAGTAGCAGTACCTTTCCTTTCAGAATTTTGTATTTACGATAATTAATAAACCTTGATTTGCAAAAGAATGTAATCGTTTGCACACTACTTACATATTAGCATATATTTCTAAAAAAAGCAAGGGGTTTTTGAAATTTTCTCATAATTATTTTTATACGGATTTATAAAAGCAGCACTTTTCTCTTCTGCATCAAAAAAAGGAAATCGGTACTTGTAATTGCTTACGAAAAATGCTATAATAAAAAAGATATATTTTTTGTAAGGATTGGTTAAATAATGAAAAAATGGCTTATAAAAGCGATAGATGAAGAAAGAGTAAAATCCCTTGCGCAAAGTACGGGGTGGAGCCCGTTTATATGTAAAATTCTTGTCAGCAGGGGGATAGTGGACAACGTAGCTGCCGATACATTTTTCAACAGTGAGCAGCTTGATGACCCTTTTCTTATGGCAGACATGGAGAAAGCGGTTGAAACTATAAATTCCTTTGTTGAGAGCGGTGAAAAAATCACTGTATACGGCGACTATGACTGTGACGGAATAACCTCTACATATATGCTTTTCGATTATCTTCAGGCTTTGGGGGCAGAGGTTGATTGGTACATTCCCTCTCGTGATGAGGGCTATGGACTTAATAATGCCTCAATTGACCTGCTGCATAAAAGAGGCACAAAGCTGATTATAACTGTTGATAACGGTATTTCTGCCGTAGAAGAGGCAAAGCATATTGCTGAGCTTGGCATGACTTTGGTTATCACTGACCATCATCAGGTGCCTGATGTAATGCCTGAGGCAGCGGCAATAGTTGACCCTCACCGCAAGGACGATGTATCTCTTTTCAGAAACATTGCAGGTTGCGGGGTTGTATTAAAGCTGATTTGCGCAATGGAAGGGGACTGCGACACTATTCTTGATGAATACGCTCCCTATGCGGCAATCGGTACTATAGGCGATATTATGCCCCTTGTAGAAGAAAACCGCCTTATTGTACGTCGTGGTTTAGACGGCATGGAGAATATTGATAATGAGGGCATGGTAGCACTCCTTAAAAAGAGCGGCTTTATTGAAGATAAAAAAATCACTGCAGTAGGTCTTGCGTTTCTGGTTTGTCCCCGCATAAATGCGGCGGGACGGTATGACCACCCGAAAATTGCAATGGAGCTTTTACTTGCGGAAAACAGCAATGTGGCTGAATCAAAGGCAGAGCAGCTTTGCCGCTGCAACGATGAGCGCAAGAAGATTGAGGAAGAAATTATTGAGGCGGCAGAGGAACAGATAAGACTTAATCCCGATATTCTTAACCGTAAGGTCCTTATTGTAAAGGGTGACGGTTGGAAACACGGAGTTATTGGTCTTGCAAGTTCAAAGCTGCTGCATAAATACGGTAAGCCTAATATTGTCATAACAGTTGAGGGGGACACAGCAAGAGGCAGCGGCAGAAGTGTTGATGGATTTTCGCTGATTGAAATGCTTAAAAACTGCGATAAGCACCTTTTACGATACGGCGGACATACAAAGGCAGCAGGACTTAATGTTGCTACCGAAGAAATAGATAATTTTATCAGCGCTGTTTACAACTACTGCGACGATGTACAGGCGGTAACAGAATTGCTGAACGTAGATATGGAAATCAGACCTGAAGAAATGACGCTGGATAATATTCGTCTTTTGAGTAAGCTTGAGCCTTTCGGTGAGGAAAATCCTCTGCCTGTATTTATGCTGAAAAACTGCTTTATCAAATCTAAAAGCAGCCTTAAGGACGGAAAATATGTTGCCTTTGTATTTGACTACAACGGCAAGGAGATGAGGGCAGTGGATTTCAACTGCACTTACGACAACTTCCCTTATCAGCAGGGGGACAGAGTGGATATTTTAGCTAACCTTGATATAAATGAGTTCAATGGTAAGGAAAATATAAATGTGATGTCAAAGGACATTCGCTATACCGACTTTAATCAGGACAGATTTTTTGCGGCAATGTTCGCTTATGAGGATTATCGCTGCGGCAATGTGGACAAGCGGCTTATCTGCCGTATGAAACCTGAACAGCAGGAGCTTAAAACCTGCTATGACATTCTGAGAACTACAAGCTGTATGTCAAAGGCGGCAATGCTTTCATTCCGTAAAAATATAAATTACTGTAAATTCCGCATTATACTGGACGTTTTTGAGGAATTTGGCCTGGTGAATATTGATATAACAAGAGATACGGCAGCACTGGTAAATGGCGCACCTAAAGCGGATTTAAGCAAATCAAAAATTTTAGCAGAGCTAACATAAATAAAAGGCAGGTTTTAGAAAAATTTCACAAAACCTGCCTTGACTTTTTTATTAAAAGATTATATAATAGTTAGAGTTCTAACAGTTAGGGGGCGAACAAAATTCAAGGACCGAAACACATCAGTTTTGTCATAAGGCATTTAAATCACCTTATGGACAGAAGTTTCTGTACAATCAGAAACGATACAGGAGAAACTACCGCCTATCACGGCAGAGTTATAGGTTATCTTTTTGATAACAGGGATAAGGACGTTTTTCAGAAGGATATTGAAAATCGCTTTGGTATACGCCGTTCAACAGTTACAAAGCTACTTCAGTTAATGGAGAGCAACGGAATTATTACACGTACTGCGGTTCTTTCGGACGCACGGCTTAAGAAAATTACCCTGACGGAAAAGGGAATTTCCATGCATGAGCATTTCCGCCGTGAAATTGACAAGTTTGAGTTGGCAATTTCCGAAGGTTTAAGCGACGAAGAAAAGGAATGCTTTTTTGCTATTGCCGAAAAAATATACAATAACATAATTAAACAAGAGAACAAAGAAAGGAATGATGCTTAAATGCTGAAAACTCTTTTATCAAGAGTAAGGGAATTCAAGCTCCCCTCAATACTCACCCCCTTATGTATGGCGGGAGAGGTATTAATGGAAACGCTTATCCCGCTGATTATGGCTGCCCTGATTGATAACGGTATCAACGGTAACAACGGACAGGGTGACCTTAATTACATCTACATATCCGCTGCAATTCTTGTGGTGTGCTGTGTGTTGTCGCTGTTGGCAGGTTTCGGCGGCGGAAAATTCGGTGCAATTGCCTCAACAGGCTTTGCAAAAAATCTCAGAAAGGATATGTTCCATAAAGTTCAGGAATACTCTTTTGAGAATATCGACAAATTTTCTACCGCAAGTCTTGTAACCCGCCTGACCTCTGACATTACACGTGTGCAGGACGCTTATCAGATGATACTGCGTATTGCGGTGCGTTCGCCTATCACTCTGATTTTCTCATTAATTATGGCATTTACCATAAATGCGAAAATTTCAGTGGTATTTCTTATTGCAATACCCATTTTAGCGGTAGGTCTTTTACTCATTATGACTAAGGCACACCCTGTTTTTGAGCGTGTTTTCAAGCGTTACGACAACCTTAACAGTACAGTTCAGGAAAACGTATCAGGTATGCGTGTTGTAAAGGCATTCGTAAAAGAAGAGTATGAAATCAACAAGTTCAAGGGTGTATCTAAATCCATTTTTGACGATTTCTGCTTTGCTGAAAAGGTACTTGCTTTTAACGGACCCCTTATGCAGCTTTGTGTATATGGCGGTATGATTGCTATTTCCTGGATGGGCGCACAGGCAATTGTCCTTGAGGGCTCTCTTACAACAGGTCAGCTTATGAGCCTTATAACCTACGCAATGCAGATACTTATGAGCCTTATGATGCTCTCTATGATTTTCGTTATGCTCACAATGGCAAGAGCGTCTATGGAGCGTATCTGCGAGGTGCTTGACGAGGAAAGCACACTTAAAAATCCCGAAAATCCTGTTATGGAGGTAAAGAGCGGCGAGGTTTCCTTTAAAAACGTATCCTTTGCCTACAGAAAGGGCGGAAGTCTTTCCCTTACCGATGTGGATTTCCACATAAATTCCGGTGAAACTATCGGTATTATCGGCGGCACAGGTTCATCAAAATCAACCCTTGTACAGCTTATTCCCCGACTTTATGACGTAACTGACGGTTGTGTTGAAGTTGGCGGGGTTGATGTAAGAAAGTACGATATTGAAACTCTGCGTAACGAGGTTGCAATGGTACTTCAGAAAAACGTGCTGTTTTCAGGCACAATCAAGGAAAATTTACGCTGGGGTAACGCAGATGCGACTGACGAAGAGCTTATAAGAGCCTGTCAGTTAGCTTGTGCAGACGAATTTATAAAATCCTTCCCTGATGGCTATGATACATACATTGAGCAGGGCGGTACAAACGTTTCAGGTGGACAGAAACAGCGTCTTTGTATCGCTAGAGCCCTTCTGAAAAAGCCTAAAATCCTCATTCTTGACGACTCAACAAGTGCGGTTGACACTGCTACTGACGCAAAAATCCGTAAGGCATTCCGTGAAGAAATTCCTGAAACAACCAAGTTTATTATTGCTCAGCGAATTTCCTCTGTACAGGACGCAGACAGGATTATTGTCATCGAGGGCGGTAAGATTGACGGAATAGGCACCCACGAAGAACTGCTGAAAACAAATGAAATTTACAAGGAAGTATACAATTCACAGCAGAAGGGAGGGGACGACAATGGCTGATAAAAAGAAAGAACAGCAGACCCCTATTGCTATGAAAGGCGGAATGCGAGGTGGCCCCCGTGTTGTTGGCAAAGTGGGAAAACCTGATATGCCAACAGTAAAAAGGCTCCTTTCTTACATTTTCAAGAATTACAAGGGACGTTTTTTCCTGGTGCTTGTGTGCATTTTGTTCAGCTCATTGGCAAGTGTGGCATCGTCACTGTTTCTTGAAACCCTTATTGATGATTACATCACCCCTCTTATCGGTGTAGGTCAGCCTGACTTTACTCCTCTTTTAAAGGTGCTGGTGGTTATGGCGGTTATTTATTTTATCGGTATGTTATCCACCTATCTCACCAACAGAATTATGGTAACAATCTCTCAGGGTGTACAGAAAAAAATACGTGATGAAATGTTTGAAAATATGCAGTATCTGCCTATCAAATATTTTGACACCCATTCTCACGGCGAGATTATGTCCCATTACACAAACGATATTGACACCCTTCGTCAAATGCTTTCACAGAGTATTCCACAGGCATTTTCTTCTCTTATCACTATCGTTTCTGTATTTATAGCAATGGTTACAACTAGTGTTTATCTGACAATATTCGTAATTCTTTCTATTGCCGGAATGATGTTTGTTACAGGTAAAATTGCAGGTAAGAGCGGTAAATTCTTTATCGGTCAGCAGACAGCTATTGCTGATGTCAACGGCTACATTGAAGAAATGATAAACGGACAGAAGGTTGTTAAGGTTTTCTGCCATGAGGACACAACAAAAGCTGATTTTGACAAGCTTAATGAGGAGCTTTGCCGCAATGCCCGTGAGGCAAATACCTTTGCGAATGTTTTAGGCCCTATCAATAACAACTTAGGTCATTTACAATATGGACTTATTGCAGTGCTTGGCGGTATTTTTGCAGTAAACGGTATCGGCGGACTTACTCTTGGCGGTATTGCTGCATTCCTTCAGCTTTCAAGGAGCTTTACAATGCCTGTAAACCAAATAAGCCAACAGGTGAACTATATTATCATGGCTCTTGCAGGTGCTAAGCGTATTTTTGCCCTTATTGACGAAAAGCATGAGGACGACAACGGCTATGTAACACTTGTAAATGCCAAGAAAAACGCAAACGGAGAAATCACTGAAACAGCAGAGCATACAGGTCTTTGGGCGTGGAAACACCCCCACGAAAACGGCACAACAACCTATACCGAGCTTGAGGGCAGGGTTGTACTTGATATGGTTGACTTCGGGTATACTGAAGAAAAAATGGTACTCCATGATATTTCAATCTTTGCCGAGCCGGGTCAGAAGATTGCCTTCGTTGGCTCAACAGGTGCAGGTAAGACTACTATCACCAACCTTATCAACCGTTTTTATGATATTGCCGACGGTAAAATCCGATATGACGGTATCAATATAAACAAGATTAAAAAGGCTGATTTACGCCGCTCTTTAGGTATTGTACTTCAGGAAACCTGCCTTTTCACAGGTACGGTTATGGAAAATATCCGTTACGGTAACGAGGGCGCAACTGACGAAGAAGTTTACGCGGCGGCGCGTCTTGCCAATGCTGATGACTTTATCCGTCGTCTGCCTCAGGGGTATGATACAATGCTCACCGAAAACGGCGCACAGCTTTCACAGGGTCAAAGACAGCTTATTGCTATTGCCCGTGCGGCAGTTGCAGACCCGCCTGTAATGATACTTGATGAGGCAACCTCAAGTATTGATACCCGTACAGAGGCAATTGTACAGAAGGGTATGGATAGCCTTATGAAAGGCAGAACAGTATTTGTTATTGCGCATAGACTTTCGACGGTTCAGAACTCAGATGTGATAATGGTGCTTGAAAAGGGCAGAATTATTGAGCGCGGCAACCACGAAAAGCTCATTTCCGAAAAGGGCAAATACTATCAGCTTTATACAGGTATGTTTGAGTTGGATTAATAACAGAAAGGA
>JAZUOE010000152.1:0-11608 GCA_045604505.1 Ruminiclostridium sp.
TCATCTCCGTATGAACCAACACCACTTGACGCATTAAATTCAATCCATGTTCTTTCATTTGTATCAAGCAATTTTTCTATTATTATGAGTTTCCACACATAATCGTCTGAATTACCCATTTCAAAAAAGCGACGGGCATTATTTCTGATTGCATTGAAATAACCTTCTTTTATTTCATCAGAAATCTGCACACCTGAAAGATATGCTTTCGCAAAACCGCGACAAGCAGGAATAAGCAAATTACTGTCAGTTGTGGTAGAATTGCCAAAATAGTCAGCAGGTGTTTCTGTTGCAATTATCATATTGAATATTGCGTCTGAAAAGAAGTTTATTTTCTGAAAGAAATGAGTTGCAGTCAAATCACCACGCACAGTTAATTCTTTGATTCGGGAATGCTTAAAAATTTCCATTACATGCTCTGATTCAATATTTGTGTGAATGCTGACACGTTTATTATCTGTTTCTAAAAACACTTCCCCTTCCATTATTTTTACACTGTCAGGAATATATACATCTACAAGTGAATCTGTTCCGGCAAATGCAAGACAGCCTATTTGAGTAACTCCTTCAGGAATTGTAAATTTTGAAAGACTTCTGCAGCGCGTGAAAGCATAACTTCCGATTTCTTTAGTACTCTTTGGCAGTTCAATATCCGTCAGTGAAAGACACTCTCTGAAAGAACAACTGCTTATTTTTTCAATACCTTCAGGAATTATTACCTTTTTCAATTTATAACATTCATCAAACATCTGATGACTGATTTCCTTAAGCGATGAACATAAAGACACTGTGCGAAGATTTACACAATGTAAAAAAGCACTGTCTTCTACGGCTGTCACAGATTCAGGGAAAATCACATTTTCTATGTAACTGTTTCCTGCAAAAGCATTGCCACCTATTATCTGTACTGTATCAGGAATTGTTATATCCTTTTCTTTACCTATGTAACGTATAAGTTTTCCATTTGCAATTATCCAATCGTTATCCTGATTGCGCATCCACGCTGTATTACGAAGATAAAAACCAAAGTTATACAGCAATTCATCAGAAATCACTATCTCTGTCAATTCTGAGCAACCTTTGAATTCTGTTAACATGGTTTTGACATTATCTCCGAATACTACTTTTTTCAGATTTTCGCAAAATACACAAGACGCTATATCTAAATATTCCACATCATTGCCAAAAGTTATTGATGTTATATTATCACAGAATTTAAAAGCAGCATTGCTTATGCAATGAATACCTGCAGGAATAACTACATCTGTTATTCCATCTTCAACGTATTGTTTTAAATAACAAGTTCCGTTTCTTTCTTCAGTTATGAATCCCATTTTTTCCTCCTGAAAACACATATTTAATTTCATTTTTAAAAAAAGCACGAAAAGACAGATGTCAATTCGTGCTTTTAATACAGCAATTCTATAAATGACAATCCGGCAAAAGCACAGAATCCTTCCGACAAAAGCCAAACAAAGGAACCACGTATATTTTTAAGTATTTTATCATATTTGCTTAAATTTGTCAATGCTTATTATTAACCAAAAAGAATATGGAATTTCTATGGATAAATTACAATATTTGGAAAACAAAAAGTATTGACAAAATCTAAAAATCTGATATAATAAGCATATAGATTGCACGAACATTTCGAGTGTAATGTTTTCTAATCACGAACAGGAGATACAGCGTTATGGCAGAAAATGAGCGTTCATACATTGCAATAGATTTGAAGTCATTTTATGCCTCTGTTGAGTGTGTAGAAAGAGGGCTTGACCCTCTTACCACAAACCTTGTTGTTGCTGATAGCAGTAGGACTGAAAAGACTATCTGCCTTGCTGTTTCGCCATCGTTGAAAGTTTATGGAATAGGCGGAAGAGCAAGGCTTTTTGAGGTTGTTCAAAAAATTGAGCAGGTAAACTCACAGCGGAAATATAAAGCACCAAGACGAACATTTACAGGCAAAAGCTATAACGCTCCGGAACTGAACAGTAATCCGGCACTTGAAATAGATTATATAATCGCACCGCCGCAGATGGCTAAATATATGGAGGTTAGCACACGAATTTATCAGATATATCTGAAATATATTGCTCCTGAAGATATTCATGTTTATTCCATTGACGAGGTGTTTATTGACGCTACCGCATATCTGAAAACTTATAACATGACTGCACATGAACTTGCGGTAAAAATGATAAGGGACGTGCTGAAGGAAACAGGCGTTACAGCAACTGCAGGTATCGGTACAAATATGTATCTTTCAAAAATCGCTATGGATATTGTGGCAAAGAAAATACCTGCCGACAAAGACGGGGTAAGAATTGCAGAACTTGATGAAATGTCATACCGCCGACTTCTTTGGAACCATCGTCCGTTAACAAGTTTTTGGCGCATAGGACACGGCTATGCCTCAAAACTGGAAGAAAAAGGCTTATATACAATGGGTGATATTGCACGTTGTTCACTTGGGGGAAAGCATGATTATTACAACGAGGATTTGTTGTATAAAATGTTCGGGATAAACGCAGAGCTGCTTATTGACCACGCTTGGGGGTATGAACCCTGCACAATAGCGGACGTAAAAGCATATAAGCCCGAAAATAACAGTATAAGCACAGGACAGGTTTTGCAGTGCCCTTATAACTTTGAAAAGGGAAAGCTTATTGTACGTGAAATGACAGATTTATTGACCCTTGACCTTGTGGATAAGGGGTTGGTAGCGGACCAGATTGTGCTGACAGTGGGATATGATATTGAAAATCTCACAGATAAATTTAAAAAAATTCATTACAGTGGTCAGATTACCACAGACCATTACGGCAGACAGGTGCCAAAATCCGCACATGGTTCAATAAATTTAGGTAAGCATACATCATCAACAAAAATTATTACCGAAAAAGTTATGGAACTTTATGACAGGATTGTTGACCCGCAGCTTACGGTACGGAGAATGTATGTTGTTGCAAACCACGTCATTAATGAAAATAACATTGGAGCCCTACAGCCTGAACAGCTTGATTTTTATACAGACTACGAGGCGCTTGAAAAACAGAAAGCAAAAGAAGAAGAAATGCTTATGAGAGAAAAAAGTATGCAAAAGGCTTTGCTTGGTATAAAGAAAAAGTACGGTAAAAATTCCGTACTTAAGGGTATGAATTTAGAAGAAGGCGCAACTACTATTGAACGAAACGGACAGGTTGGCGGTCACAAGGCGTAAAAGGAGATGAATTTTTGAGCAGCGAAAACCAATATGACGATATTATAAATCTGCAGCATTACAACTCCCCTTCCCGCCCACGTATGTCAAGAATAAACCGTGCGGCTCAGTTTGCCCCATTTGCAGCATTGACAGGCTACGACGCTGCAGTAACAGAAACGGCACGACTTACTGACAAAAAGCGTGAGCTTAGCGAAGATGAACGTTTGCTTTTAAGCAAAAAGCTGCATATATTATCCGAAAATCTACAGCACAGACCGATAGTTGAAATAACGTACTTCAAACCCGACAATAGAAAAGATGGCGGCTCTTACGAAAGTTTTGTCGGTGCTGTAAGGCTGATTGACAAAGTAGAATTGAAGATTATTTTTACAAATGGAATAAGAATTGATATTCGGGATATATGCGGCATTGAGGGAGAAATTTTCTCAAATTATACTAATTCTTGAATTTATCATTCGTAGGAGCATAACCAAAATGCTTTGTATATGCTCTATAAAAACTTGAATAATCACCGAATCCGCAGCTTTCAGATGCACTCTGCAACGAAGAACCGCTGCGGATTAATTCTTTTGCAGCAGTAAGTCGTTTCTTGGTTATATAATCCCAAGCCGCTGCACCTGTAGCTTGTTTAAAAATACGGCTGAATTGTGATGAACTTAAATAAAAATGTTCAGCTAATTTCGATATTGAGATATTTTCAAAAAGATGATTATTTACGTAAGCGACAATACGTTCAGCAGTACTTATAGGTTTATGCTCAACATTATCCCGCTCTGCAAATGCACGATTTATCATATCTAACAGAATAAGTAAATGCGTTCTGATTGTTAACTGCCTATTATAATCATCATCTTCCTTACTCATTTCTGTAAACAATTTATGTATAAGCTTCATATCCATTTCGGCAGAAGAAAACATATTATTCTTTCCGAGAGGGCGATTTATAAACGCTTTAGCAAGATATCCGGCAGGGTCAATATTATCTGCAAAGGAAATAGGAAAATTTATTGCATATCGTTCGTATTTCCTGCTTTTTACAATCCGCGCTTTGTGCGATTCGGCAGGACGCATTATCATAATACTATTTTCATCAAGAGGATATTTTGAACCTTCTACAAGGTATTCAACATCACCCGATATAAAAAAATAAATCTCGCATTGCTCATGAATGTGCATTGTAAAATCTTTGTCATCAGGCTGTTCGTCGATTGCATGTCTTATATAAATATCATCAAAACTGTATTCATTAAGCATAATTTCTTCTCCCGAATTACATCAATATTTCCTGCGTTTATTATATCATAAACAATAGTAAATGGCAATATATTCAATTTCAGCCAAAATAAAAACCGCTCCTATTGCAAAATAAGAGCGGTGCAATTTTATCTGAAAAGCATTTTTAAAAAATTATAAAGATGTGGTTTTACACTTGTATGGTCATGACCTGTGCGCTGCATAACATGACTTAAATATTCAACATTATTCTCATTCATTATCCTACGGTAATTATCAGGATTATTTCCTACAACACCGTCAGTTTTTGAGGAACTTATAAAAATCAGATAAGGGGTGTTCTCACTGAAACTCATTTCTTCTTCACTCATCTGACCGGGATGCATAGGCGAACCGGGTATTTCCACAAGACCGGGCGCAGCACACACAGACCCAATATATCCGAACAAATCAGGACGCTCAAAGCCTATAAAAAGTGATTCTCTGCCGCCCATTGAAAAGCCTGTTATTGCTGTATTTTCCCTGCCTTTTGCAACTGAAAAATTACTTTCAATAAATGGCATTAAGTCATTTGCCAGGTCATTTATAAAATTATCATAAGCAAGGCAGTTTGCTAAATCCATTCCTGTGCAATACGGCATATCCTTATCACAGAACATATATGGCAGAACAATTATCATCTCTTCTGCCTCACCGTTTGCAAGAAGATTACCATATATGGTACTTAAATTAACAACAGGTCTTGCCATCCAGCCCTCATTGTCATAAAAACCATGAAGAATATATAAAACAGGGTATTCCTTTTCCTCTGAATAATCAGGTGGAAGAAGTACATTTACATTTGTGTCACGCCCTGCTGTGGTGGAATAATATGTGTATTTCTGAAATTCAGAATATGTAATTCCCTCAAGCTGTTCTTCATATCCTTCAGGGGGAAGTTCAGTAATAATCTCTTCAAATTGTTTCATATACGGCACCTCTTGTACTTCTTCTTGAGTTGTAGTTTCTGTTGTGGTTTCGGAAACAGTTGTTGTAATTTCCGTAGTTTGCGTTGCTTGAATAGTTTCCGCCTGTTTATCCGAACAACCTGAAAGAACCATTAAGATTGCAATAAAAAACGGCAGAAGTTTATTTACTGAATTATTCATACAAGCACTCCTTTTGTTGCATTTTCTTTTATTATACAACTGAAAAAGGGAGTATTCAATGATATTTTCGGCTTTGTTTATTGCATATCATATCAAAGATTTATTTCATAAACACAAAACTTTCCAGTTCAAAAAGATTTCTTTCCTTGTACCAATCCACAAACCAACCTGTGTAATTATGCTCGATTTTAAAGAACACGGAATGTCTGCCTGTTACATTTTTTACAACAGCAGAATATGTACCGCTACCTGCTCCAACCACACATTGTCCTATCTCGGTGCCGTCCTCGCCGTCAATCATAATCCTGATTGTAGCATTACAGCCTGAACCGTTTACCTTTACGGAAAATTCCATTGTTTCAGAGCTGTAATCTTCGCCAAAATCAAAATATTTATATCCTATAACACAACCGGGTTTTATATTTGTTATAATTCTTGTAAAATAGTCAAGTTCTGTTACAAAACAGCCGCCCTTAAGAACACAGGCAATATCTGAAGGAGTTATCCTGTAGGGATTAAGGGAATTTTCAAAGCCCAGTGATGTCATTTCCACTTGTGGGATTGTTCCGTCTGCAAGTATTTTAATTTTTTCAACACATGCGCGTCGTGAGGTAATAGTTGCATTAGTCATTCTGTGGTAGAAAATATACCACTGCCCTTTTATACAGCAGATTGAACCGTGATTGTTTCCTGCCGGATAATCAATACCATTGTCAACTATCGTTCCTCTGTAAGTGAATGGTCCTGTAGGTGAGTCAGAGGTCATATATTCAAGACGATTACCCTTGTTTGGGGAGTAAATAAGGTAGTATGTATCGCCAACCTTACGCATTGAACAAGCCTCAAAAAATCCTTTTTCATCACTCTTATCAGCGGGAATTATATCAGGCTTATAGCTCTCGCTTATAATCTCATACATATTGCTTTTAAGCTCTGCCATATAAGACTTTTCAAACCCACAATAAATATACACCCTGCCGTCATCATCAACCAGTACGCCGGGGTCAACAAACACACCGTCTTCAACTAAATTGTCAGGTAAATCATAATTGTATGTCGAAAGCAGTTTAAATGGACCCTCAGGCTTGTCGCTGACAGCAACACAACCCTTATTCCACAAAATATAGCAGTAGAGATAATATTTACCGTCTTTTTCCACAACATCAGGTGCATAAAGAGGGTTATCTGTCCAATCAGTGTCAGAGGGGTGGTCTCTGTCAGGACGTGTGTGAAAAATGTCGCCGTGACACACCCAATTATTCAGGTCATCTACAGGCGCAGACCATACCTTAAGCTTATAATCACAAAAGCTGTCAGAACCTGCATTATCATGGGAGCCATAAATATAGACTCTGTCGCCGAATACTCTTGGTTCACCATCAGGGATATATTCCCAGCCGGGAAGAAAAGGATTTGCCATTATTTACTCCGTTCCGCCATTAAATGGCTTTTTTATTTATAAAAATTTAAAAACGTATATTTAAATTTATGCACCAAATAAAATTACGCAAGTTCAAAAAATTCTTGGAGCCACAGATTAAAGTGGAGTTCTTCCTCAGGGTTATAATCAGCAGGAATAAGTTCAGGATAATCCACGATATATTCGGTAATAAAAGCATTTGATTTACCGCCATTAACAGTTACGGTACAATCACTGTGTATTAGAATATGCGCATACCCACTTTTCGGAAATTCAACTGTATGTGCAGTTGTTCCGTCGTCAATCGTAAAGGATTCAGCAGTTGCGCCCATAAAGTTAAGCGAAATCAATGATTTTTCATGAGCGCGTTTAATGTTCAGAACATTTCCCTCAGAGGTTGTAAGAGATTCAATATCAAGGTCAAGGTTTTCTCCGCTACCTATATAGCCCCATTCATCTTCACTGTACTCCATTTCAGGACAATATTTTTTCAGTGCTTTATACGCGCTTAAATCATATACGCAGTAACTATAGATTTTTTCATCATTATCTGTTGCTATAGAATAAATAAGTGCATCATCGTCCATTTGTCCGAATCCGCCACCAAGGTCGGAATGTACATCAGAAGGAGTAAGGCTGACACAAAGGAAAATAACAAGAGCGGTAGCGATAATGTGAACTGCACCAATTGCATTTGAGGGCATTTTTGTCTTGTCTTTTCTTATGAGAATGTTGATTGAATAATATCCGCACACAGGAGCAATGCAACTGCCAACACCGAATATTGCAAGAGCAAATAAAAGACCGAAAACATAAACCATTTCAAGTCCAAGCGCAGCAACAGCAAGTGATATAATCGGCACAACTATAGGCAGGTAGATTGCCTCAATTATAAGTTCAAAATGGCACTTTTCAAGTTCCGGCTTTGCTGTAATAATAACCTCATTTATCATCAGCATAATTCCGCTGAAAATGAAGAGATAACTAGCGTCAGGAATAGCGAAGGTGAAAACAATTCCAAGAAAAACATGAATATATGAAAAAGCTCTTCTTATGTCAGATGACTCAATTTTAAAGAACTTGCAGCCAAAATGTGTTGCAAGAGTAACCACACCAAGCGCAAGAATTGCTATGCCAACAATTATTGCTGTATTTGAATAAGAAATTGTACCGATTGCAGCAAAATCTATCGTTCCTGTCAGAGCAGCAATAAGCTGGAACAGGTAATAACAAGCAAATGAAACACCGGCTGTAAGTGCAAGACCGATAATAACAGTAAGTATTCCCTTTAATGTTTTTGTAAGATTATCTTTTTCATTTCTTACAGACAAAATTATATTTGCAACAATAAGTAAAAATCCTATTGCTGCAAGAACTATAGAAACAGCATGACTATAAACCACATCACCTATATTCAGGTAGGAGAAGAAGATTGCGTTTTCTTCTGCCTGATAAAGTAAATCAAGGTCATAGCTGCCTAACCTGTCAAGTAAATTATTGATAATCTGAGCCTGTTGTGTAAGGCAGCTTTCTTTTATATTTTCGGGATTGTCATTTTGCGTGTGATAATTTTCTCCCTGTGCAATATTTGCCATATTTACGCCCTGATAATGGGTTTTAAGATTAGAGAAATCTGTACCATTAGGCATCATATCGTAAATCATTGTTGCAATAGAGCAGGTGAAAAGATTGTTATTCACCTCTCCGAAAAGCTTTACAGTATTATAGTTTTTTGCAGAGGTTTCAAACATTATCTGTGTGCCTGATGTACCACGTGCCTCTAGGTTAATTGCAAAATTTATACGCTCTAAAAGATTATCAAAACCTGTAAACTCGTTCATAAATGCCTTAGAGCCCAAAAGTCCGTACTCCTCACCATTCGCGAAACAGAAAACAAGGTCATTTGTTATTGTATAGCCATTTTCCATTTTTTCAAGATAATAGCGTATTGCCTCAAGCATTGTACCACAAGCTAAAGCGTCGTCTGCAGCACCCTGACCTGTAGATACGGAGTCAAAATGAGCCATTGTCATAACCGCTTGGTTTGTTTTTTCAGGAGCATTAGCAGGGATATGTACTATTATATTATCAAGATAAAAGCTCTGATACCATTTTGATGTTGTAACAAAGCTTTGAACAAGATAAGCCGGTACATCTGTTGTATCTGAATTTACAATGCCGAAATTTTCAAGCTGCGACATGATATATTCTTGAACCTGCTTATTTTCTTCCTTATCCACAATAGAATGAGGACCAACTTCACATATTTTTTCAACATGAGAGTAAATATTATCATGGTTAAAGTCTGAAGTTGTTGGCAGTTCATTTGTGTCAACAATTGAAAGCACAAAGGACAAGCATAACATTAACGCAAATATAGCACAAAGTATTTTTCTTATTTTTTCCATATAATCTCCTTTTTAAATGTAATATTTCATAATTCTACCACAAAATTAGTGCTATGTCAAACAAATTATCAGAAAACACTTTCACTAAAGGAAATAAAATACCCCTTGTCCGTATTTTCCAAGTCAAAAGAATCTACAAGCTTTCTTATACCATCAGGTAATTTTTCACATGACGATATACGCTTATGAATATTTCTTAACTGACGCAAATCAGATTTTTCACCATAATATCCATACTTTTCGCTACACGCACAAAGACCGATTACCCACTGCCAATAATCAATGTGGTCAAAACAAGTCTCAATTGCTCTGTCGAAATTCTTTATTGCGGAATTTTTATTATCAAGTCTTGCCTCACAACGTGCAAAGGAATATACAGTAACCTCATAAGGGTGTTCGTTATTAGAGGGCTCTTCTATCTGACGCTTGAAATCATACAAGGAAGTTATTGCACGTCGCATATCCTCTGCAAAATTTTTATCCTCTTTTGCAGCATAACTCATAAGCGCTACATAACTATAAAGCTGAAAATTACCGTCATTAGTTACAGCCAACGCAAGTTTATTAAGATTTTCTTCCTGTATATCGCATTGCTTGTACAGATATTCAAGAGCTTTTTTATATTCACCGTATCTTGCCTCTATAATTACACGGTAAAAATATTGCCGTTGTTTATCAAATTCGCTTTCAAATTCATTTATTGCGTTATCTGAATCATCAACAGCAAGATTATAATATGATTTATCCTGCTTGATTTTTTCTGAATAAATCTGCGCACGAGTGCCGTAGGTTTTAGCAAGTATGCCAAGATGTATTTCTTCATCAGGAGATATGATTTCAAGAAGGGATTTCATTTCCTTAGCTTTATTTAAAAGCTTATCTGCCTCAATCTCCGCCTCATCATACTCATATCTGTTCATAAGATTTGAAATTTTTCGCAGCTCATAGGTTGCTGAATAAAGTATACCTTTCCAATCACTACCAAGCTCATCAAAAAGACGGTCACACTCATTTTCACAAAGCTCAGCATTCACCGTATCGCCGCGATGAGTATAAAGTGTCAGCAGATAAAAAGTCAAATCAAGATGCAGCTTTTTATAAAGGTCATTACTCCATTTCTGCCCAAGTGCTTTCAGTATTTCAAGAAAATAACAGTCGATATTTCTGATGAAGTCGATGCAGCGTCCGTACTCTCTTGTTACCTTAATAAAATACTGTACAGTAAGGGATATGTAATTGAACTGCAATTCAACATCATGACGATTCATGTCAAGTATGTTTCTCTCCACTATCTTCATAAGTTTCTTGACCAAAGAAGTATTTTCACACTGACACAGGGCAGTTACCGCCTCACCTAACCTTCCCTGACTCATAAGCAAATAGAAAACTTCTTCTGTTGAATTTTCAAAAACGTTATATTCAATAGTTTTCTCATTATCAGTATAAACAGAATCAATAAATTCAGCCTGTTCATCTGTGAAGCACTTACTGTTTCGTGTCAGAATGGTATTGCAGACTATATCTGCCAACATAAGCTTTTTATTTTTACGCGCAGAGGCAGTCTGAATTGTTCTTGTTTTTTCGTCAATACCGTTTTTTAATCCTGTCATTATCAGCTTTGACTCAATAGCTTTCAGATATGTATCAAGAGGCACTACTGCCGCTCCAAAATCTATTCCAAGAGTAGTATCAACTCTGTTTGCAATAATTATATCCGCATGAATATCACCGTACATTCCCTTAAGAGTTTTAAGAAGACGCACAATGCCTTCACATATAATATTCTGATATGTAAGATTATTGTCAACAGTATAAATACACTCTGTGTTATTGAAAATAACAAATCTGCAATTCAGCGCTGTTATTTTTTTAAAAATCTCAAACTGTTCAGTTTTTTCATTATTTTCACAGCAATGAAAAAAATCGTTTTGAATAAGTAAATTTATATCATTATTTGTAATTGCGCCCTTTTCTGCTAAAATGCCGCCGACAAAGGAGCAATTAAAGCCTTTTTTTATCTTTTCAGCGTCTTTTTCAAAATCGCCGGATTCATCAAGCCATAATTCAAAATACTTCATATATATCTCCGCCCTATTTGATTACTTTATTCAATATTATATCCTATTTTTTGACAATAATCAATAGATTTCAAATTTATATTGCAAACAGATGATTT
>JAZUOE010000153.1:0-1703 GCA_045604505.1 Ruminiclostridium sp.
ACGTCCCTTATAAATATTCTTTTTTCGTCGTTTTTTGGCAATCACTTTTTTGACAATGATGATATCTTTACAAGTGTAAAGCTTTGGTATATTATTCCTGTAGACGGAATGGAAGTTATGGTTCTTAATAATGTATCGATTTATTATCAGGATTTTGTAATGATGAAATTCTGTGTCGCTGTTTGCGGAATTCTGATTGCTGTTTTCGTGATTTATTATCTGATTTCCATTATCAGTATGGCGGCTAGTGTACATAAAACTACAAAAATTATTTATACCGATATGCTGACCGGCGGCGATAACTGGCTGCTGCTTATTAAAAAAGGAACAGCTTTGTTGAAAAAGAATGGCAGAGGACAGCGCAAGTACGCTATGGTTCATTTGGAGATGCGTAAATATCGTAGTTTTTGTACCTGCTTTGGTGTGAATAAGGGACAGGAACTGATTGAAATGTTTTATAAAGTGCTGAAAAATGAAATTCAGCGCAAGGAAGTTATGGCACATCAGGAAAATGCGGCATTTGGTCTTTTGTTGGCTTATACAGATAAAGCTCAGCTTGAGGCACGAATTCAGAAAATGGAGAATTTGCTGAGCGGAGTTTTACCGGGAATGAAAGTGTATTTCGGTGTAGGTGTATATTTGGTTCAGCCCGGAGAACGTGATGTGGAGCAATTATACAATAATGCTATGATTGCATGTGAAATGTTGGGTGAAGAAACTGAGAATAAGTTGGCTTATTTTGATGTGGAAATGAATAATCAAAAATTGTGGGAACGCAAGGTTGAAGACGATATGGAACGTGCGTTAGCAAACAGAGAATTTCAGGTGTATCTGCAGCCTAAAATCAGCACTTCTGAAGAAGTGCTGGGTGGTGCAGAGGCGCTGGTTCGCTGGATTCATCCCACAGAGGGTTTTATTCCGCCTAATCGTTTTATCCCTATTTTTGAAAAGAACGGCTTTATATTAAAATTAGATGATTATATGCTGGAAGAAATTGCAAAAGTACAGGCTGAATGGCTTAAGGAAGGCCGTAAGCTTGTTCCCATTTCTGTTAATGTTTCAAGAGCGCATTTTACTAGAGAAGATTTAGCAGAGCATATCTGCGCTATTGTGGATAAATATCAGGTGCCGCATAATGCTATTGAACTTGAGCTGACAGAAAGTGCTTTCTTTGATGATAAGAAGGTATTGTTAAACACAGTGCAAAAGCTGCGTACAGCCGGATTCCAAGTGTCTATGGACGACTTCGGCGCTGGATATTCTTCTTTGAATTCTTTAAAGGAACTGCAGATTGACGTTTTAAAAATTGATGCGGATTTCTTCAGAGGGGCAGATGTGGAAGAAAGAGGTTTACTGATTGTATCTGAAGTTATTGACCTTGCAAAGAAGTTAAATATGAAGATTGTTGCAGAAGGTATTGAGAGTAAAGAACAAGTAGAATTTTTAACAGAACAGGAATGCGATTTGATTCAGGGATATTTTTATGCAAAGCCAATGCCTGTGGCAGAATTTGCGGAGAAATACAGCGTATAGCATTGTTTGTTGTTAAAAGTATATAAGTGAACACAACCCTGTTCATTTTAAATGAACGGGGTTGCTTTGTTTTATGTAAAAGACGGATAAAATACTTTGTTACTATTTCTTGCAATAAACAAAACCTGACGGTTCCCAATTATTGTTTTTGAAATAGAATTCTTCAACTT
>JAZUOE010000154.1:0-18876 GCA_045604505.1 Ruminiclostridium sp.
CGCCGAAGGCGGCACAACAATCATTCATCATTCATTATTCATCATTCATTATTCATTTTCCGTGTCAATCAAACAAAGGCGGCAGAGTTCCCGCCGCCCTTGTTATGCTTATGCAATAATTTCGTCACTGCCACCCTTAGAAATTGTCAGCTTACCTTCATCTTCTAAGCGGCGGATAATTGATACAATTCTCTGCTGTGCCTCTTCAACGTCACGCATACGTACATTGTGGAGATACTCAACGTCAGTCTGGAGAGATTCCTTACTACGTGAGGACATATTTGCGTAAATAACCTCTGCAACCTCTGCGGTAGAACCCTTGATTGCGATTGCCAAATCCTTAGGCTCAACCTGAGGAATAAATGCCTGAATAGACATGGAGTCAAGGTGAACGATATCTTCAAATACGAACATCTTCTGTCTGATTTCTTCTGCAAGTTTCGGGTCACGGAGATTGAGTTCGTCAAAGATGAACTTTTCTGTAGAACGCTCAACCTTATTAAGTACATCGGCAATGTAGTTTACGCCGCCGACTTCCATACTTTCTGTAGTAACAAGGTTTGCGAACTTCTTCTCCAAAGTTGCCTCAATGCTCTTGATGACTTCAGGAGAGGCGGATTCCATCTTAGCAATACGCTCAACAACCTCAATTCTGATTTCCTTCGGCAATTCGGAGAGGATAGCTGACGCCTGGTCACTTCTTGCGTAGGAAAGAATAAGCGCAATAGTCTGAGGGTGTTCGTTCTGAACGATAGCCAAAAGGTTTTTATAGTCAGCACGTCTTACAAAAGCAAATGCCTTTGTTTTAAGCTGTTTTGTAATCTTTTCAAAGAGTGCGGCCGCCTGTTGTGAGCCGAATGCCTTTTCAAGGATTTCACGTGCGTATTCAACACCGCCTTCGGAAATTACCTTCTGAGTCAGGCATATTTCGTAGAAGTCATTAAGAACCTCGTCTACAACTTCCATAGGCCAATAGTCCATCTTAGCGACTTCTAAGGTCATTTTTTCTATTTCGTCATCTGTAAAGTACTTGAATACTTGGGACGCATTTTCTGTTCCCAAAGCAGAAATAACCATTGCCGCTTTCTGCATAGTGGTAGCACTTGCCGCAGTCTGAGCCTGTTCTGCCATTTCTTTCAACACCTTTCATTTTTCTAATAGAATTTTGCCGTAAGACAGCCTCAGCCGCCTGTAGGACTGTAATTTTACCAGGCGGCGAACCGCCCTGTCTTAATTAGTCATCACTTCTCATCCATGTACGGATAAGCTGTGCCACGATTTCGGGATTTGTCTTAGCAAATTCCTTGATTTCCTTCTTGAGCAGCTCTTCACGGGTTTCATTGCCCTCATTATTAGTAAGGCTCTGAATTTCAACCTCTGCCGCTGCCTCTTCATAAGCACGTCTGCGCATTGTTGTTTCGTCCTCGTCGTCGGGATAGCCGCTACCTGCTGTAGGCCTGAAGGTTGATGCCATAGCACCCTCGCGTCTTGCCTTTGCTCTCTTCTTGCTTGAGCCTGAGGCAACAAGTGCAACGATAAGCAGGATAACCAGCACGATACCAAGACCGATAATTGCAAGAATAAGCACGTTACGGTTGCCCTGAACAACAACTGTTGAGTCGCCGCTAAGACCGCTGCCGCCGCCACCGCCTAAGCCGCCGTCTGTTCTGTCAAGCATGAAGGGGTATGCCTTAAAAGTTACCTTTGCAAGATTTGCGCCGATTGCGTTTGCGATAGCGCTCTGCCACTCTTCAATTTCCGCCTGTGAAAGTCCTGTTGCGTCAACAACAACCGTTGCGGAAATATTATCGTAGCTGTAGCCGTCCTTTTCTATTTGGTCAATTCTCTCGTTTACAAGATAGTTGATTTCTCTCTGCCATTCGTAGTAAAATTCATCGCCCTCGCCAACCTCTAATGTGGGGTAATCGGGGGAAATATCAGCGTTATTTGGCGCTCCTACAAGTCCGCCCTCTGCGGCATTACCGCCACCTGCTGATACAGCGGTTTCGTTCTGCACCATACCGCCTCTGTTACCCTCTTCGTCAACGGAAGGAGTGTATTCGGTAATCTGAGTCTTTTCGGCGTCATAGTTGAGCTGTACGTCAACACCTACACGGAAATCTGCAAATACACCGTCAAAGATATTATCAAGCTTTTCCTTTAAAATTGCGGTAATGGAGTTCTGAAGTTCAAGACGCTTGTAATAAAGCTCTATTTCCTCGTCACTGTCAACGGTAAGTACGGGCATTGCGTCATAAGAAAGCAGTGTGCCTGTGCCGTCTGTAACTGTTATGTTCTTTTCCTCAAGTCCGGGTACTGCGGTTCTTACTAAGTTATAAATACCCTTGATTGTATCGTTGGAAAGCTTTTTGCCTTCCTCAAGCTGTACCACAACCGACGCTCCTGCCTCTTCCTTAGTTGTGCCGATAACGTAGTTGTTGTCCTCAGGAATGCTGAGTATTACAATTGCAGAGTCGATGCCCTCGTACATTCCTAAGGTTGCACGGAGATTTTCCTGCAGCTGCTGAATTTCCTTGATACGCTTATCAGCGTCAGTGCTGAACATATCAGTGCCGTTATCCCACACCTCATAGTTGAAGGCGGATTTGGGATAACCCTGCATACTGAGCTGAACACGCAAGGTTTCAACCTGTTCCTTAGGTACAAGGATATTACCCTCGCTGTCAACCGTAACCTCTTCCGCTCCCAAATCGTTGCTTAAAATTGAAAGCACCTCTGAGCGTTCCTCTGCGGTTGCGTCCCTGTAAAGCACGGCATATTCGGTTTTAGTGGCTAAAACAATTGTAACAATTGCGGAAATTACAACCACGCCAAGCACCGCAAAGAAAATGATATGACCCTTTTTCCCCATGCCGGTCCACTTGGTTTTAACCGTGCCGAAAAATTTTCCCAAAGTTTCTTTTACTTTATCCATTTAATTTTAATGCTCCCTGCTTTTTAACAGTTTATTTATTCGCTATAACTTAAATGCTCATTCTCATAATCTCGTTGTAAGCGTCAACTGCCGCATTCTTTACATTAACAAGTAATTCTGTGGCAACCTGCGCTTTTGCAATATTTACCTGCATCTGCTCTAAACTGTCAGTATCACCAAGCATAAGGTTTACCATATCCTGATTTTTAACTGCCTGAGCCTCTGCGGCATTAGTCCAAAGCCCCTTCATTGCGTCAAGGAAGGTGTATTCCTGTTCTTCCTGCGGTGTTTCAACAGCCTTTGTCTGCTTTAAACTAACCGGCTCAATGGGGGTAATATTTGATGTTAATGGTACAATAAACATTGTTTACTCCTTTTTAAATTACGCCTGTCCTATTGTAAGTGCCTTTGCGGCAAGGGTCTTAAGGCTGTTGAAGATTGTCAGATTTGCGGTATACGACTGAGTTGCCGCCAACATATCAATCTGCTCTTCTGCAACGTCAACATTAGGCAGATAGTAATATCCGTCCTCGTCAGCGTCAGGGTGTGAAGGGTCATAAACAGGAGTAGAGGGGGTGGGGTCCTCAACGATTTCTGTAAGGAGTACGCCCTCGCCCTTTTTCACACGGTCTTTTCCTGCAAGTCCCTTAAGCTCGTTAAGATGTTCGGCAACAAGGGTGCGGAATTCAATAACGCTCTCACGGTCATTTTCATAAGTAGCATTTTCGGTAAACACTACGCATTGTCTTACGTAAGGTCCGCCGTCAGCGGTTCTTGTGGTTTCTGCATTAGCAACATTCTGCGCAATAACGTCAGCACGTGTACGCTGTGCCATCATACCGGAAACCGCAATATCAAGATTGCTTAAAAAAGCCATTTTAAAACCTCCGGTTTTGATGAAGGATTAATAATGAATAATTAATGATTAGGGTGTCGCTCTGCGACGGATTTGAAGATTTTCGGCAACACAAAAAATAATTTGAAATCTGCGGCGGAGCCGCAACCACAATCATTCATCATTCATCGTTCATCATTCATCATTCATCAAAATTAACTTCTTCTCATAGCCGTTCTCATCATAGTAAATTCAGCATTCATCTGATTTATGACAGCCTCATACTGAATTGCATTCTTAGCGAAAAGTGCCTGTTGTGTATCGCTGTCAACGTTATTTCCGTCAGGCTGGTCCTTTGTGTTATCATCAACAAAGATTGTGCTTTCCAATTCAACACGTTTCTTACCTGTAGCGATACCTCTTTTATCTATTTCATCTTTCAGTACCCCTGCAAAATAAAGGTATTTGCATTTATAGTCGGGGGTATCCTGATTAGCTATATTCTGCGCAATAACATTCTGCTGCTGACTGAGTAAGCTGATACCCTGCTCCATCAGGCGGAATGATGTGTAATCAAATAATGCCATAAAGGGACTTCCTTTCTTATAAACAGTAAGGCATAATAATTCACTCTAAATTATACATATAGTATTATACAACACTCTGTAACATTTTTCAAGGTTTTTTGAGAATTTTTTTGAAAAAATACCATATTTTTTTGCGGTAATTTTTTACATATTGATAAAAATCTTTTCCGATGAACGATTAATGATGAAGAATGAACGATTGAGGTGTTCGTCTGCGACGGACGGATTTTAAAAAGACACAAACAGAGAATGCTTATTTTAAATCATCGCCGTAAGGCGATACAATAATCATTCATCATTCATTATTAATCAACGCCAATCCCTCTTGTACCCGAACTCTTCGGGCATTACTCTTGGCTTGGCTCTGCGGCGGATAAAATCTGCCTCTTTGAATACATAAGGCGTCTTTTTGGGGATTTCAAGGAACTTCTTATACCCCTCTACCACTGATTTATACACCCGCTTGTTACTGCCGAAAACAAAGGGGATTTTCACCGTATCAAGCTGACTGAAACCGCCGATATTAAGCCATTGCCTGTCAAAAACCACGTCCCCGTCATTGATGTGGTAGCCTAAAAAGTCGCTGTTCATACCGTAACGGCGGATTTTTCCCGTTAAGACAACCCCTCTGCCGTTTTTCTCTTCCTCAATCCCCTTAAGGGTTTCAAAAGGGATATAGTAAAGGTCACGGACAATGACTTTTCCGTTTGCACCGCCGTATTCACCGCCGTAAACACTAAGCACAACCGCCTTTTCCTGTATATCAAGATATGTATAGCGTGAGCCGCGCATGATTTTTTTCTGCGTCAGCTCCCACACTGTAAAGCAAAAGCCCATTCCCAGCAGGATTATCCCGCAGATAATTATGAGCATACGAAAAATTACGTCATAGTTACGTGCAGTAAGGAAGTTGAATATCAGCACAAAAAAGGCGGCAACACAAATCTCTGCGCAAAGCACCGCCGCAAATATGAGCAGGTTATAAGTTTTCCGCTGAATATCCGCCGTGCGGAAATGGAAATACTTTTTCATGCCGACCCCCCTTTTTGATGAATGGTTAACGATGAATGATTGTGGTATCGGCTCCGCCGATGAATTTTAATAAGACTTTATATCAAACACACTTGATATAGCCGATTTTTAATTTCGCCGCCGAAGGCGGCACAATAATCCTTCATCATTCATTATTCATCATTCATTATTTACTATTCATAACATTATACCATATTAATATACAAATGTACAGCTTTTTTCTTTAAATTTCTACACCTTTTTCTTTTCTTCGTGAAAGTGCATAAAAGTGACCTGCTTTGTTCTTGATAAAAGCGAGAAATTTTTGTGCAGTATGACAATTATTATATAAAAGACGCTGTTTTTTAGCATTCCAGGAAAAAATTTTGCTTATCGGTATTGACTTTTTTGTGCATTTTAATGTATAATTAACAATAAGCGGTTGGATATTTCCATGCCGTAGTGTCCTCCTTTTGTTTCTGAGGACGTTTCAGCAAAGGAGGGCAAGGAATGCTGGACAGGAAAAAAATCATCAAGGTTGAAGTTACTTCCCCTGCAGGAAGAAAGCTTGTGGTTGCGCAAAAGGACCAGTTTTCTTTCCCTAAGGTTTTTATAGATGACATGCTGGTAAACAACATTATTATCATTAAAAGCAAGGACCTTCCCGAGTTGGAAATGGATAAAAACGTTTACGTAGTTACATATATGAAAAACGGCGACCGTCTGCGTTATCCTGCGGCGGTAAGAATGTCACTTCCCGACCAGCTTAATGTACAGCTAAGAAGTGATTACGGCACTCTCATGGAAGAAAGACGCAGATATTATAAGGTCCAGTCGGACATTGACTGCGCCGTGATTGGTTACATGAGAGGCGAGGGTGACCTTGTGGAATTTGAATACCCTATCGGCTCTACAATCAAGAATATCAGTATCGGCGGTGTGTTTTTATTCCGTTCAAGTCAGGAGTTTGCACCCGGCGATGTGCTTATGCTCCACTTCAGGATTGAAAATGAATATGTTGATATTATGGCAAAGGTGCTGCGTATTCAGCGCAATGCCGAGCGTGAAATTGAGGGCTACGGCTGTCAGTTTATCAACACCGACCCCGCTCAGGAAGAGCTTTTCGCTCAGTTTGTGTACAATGTCCAGTTGAAGGAACGTATCGAGCAGATGGAACGTGACGAGCAGATGCAGGAGGCTATGAAGAGAGTAAAGGGCTCTGAATAAAATTGTTTATTAAGACAGTTATACTGCCAATTAAAATAAATTAAACCGAACATAGCTGTTCGGGAAAGGAATGGTTTTTAAATGAATATTAAGGTTAAAACATCTCTGCGTGTAATCTTAATCGGTGTTACGGTTGTACCGCTGCTTATTCTTATGCTGGTTTCAGCGCTGAATATCTTCGGTTTCTCCTCCGATATGATTTCTTCGCAGACAGGAATTATGGGTTATTCCTACAGCTCAGGGGTTAATAATATCCTTGACGGCTATCTGGATAACGCAAAGACAATTGCTGCTCTCCCCGCTGCTGATAAGGCAGTAACTGACTTAAATTCCGTCAAGTCGGAAATCAACTCCGTAAGAGAGAGCTTTACAGCAAATGTTTCTTCCTTTGTAGACCTGGTAATCACCGATACAAATGGTGTGGTAATCTCCGATAAGTTAGACTCCGCAGCAGGTACACATTTCTTCGCTTACAGCGAGGAATGGGACTCCCGTGAGGGCGCTTTCATCTCCGATATTTACACAGCCAACGCTGAATACGGCATGAACGTTTTCGTTGCTACAGCTAAGACAGTAGGTGGAAACGGCTATGTTTCCTGCGTTGTTGATTTAAAGGAAATCGAAAGCTGCGTTACTGCCGCACAGTTTGTAAACGGCGGTAAATTAGCTGTTACAGACGGTACAAAGATTATCGGCAACGGCGGCACAGGCGATGTTGCAACCGCTGACCAGTTAAAGAGCGTTAAGGATTTAATTCCCGGAATGATTAACGAAAACATTTCCGCTAACTTCGTTGAACTTGACAACAAGGACTTTTTAGGCGCTTACGGTAAGCTGCACGGCAGCGATTGGGTATGGATTTCTCTCTTTGATTCCTCCCGCTCCGGTGAAAATGTAGTTTTAGTATTTGCTGTCGGCGCAGTAATCCTTCTTGCACTTGCTCTTATTTGCGTACTTATTATGGTAATCATGACACGTAAGATTATTAACCCTCTCCTTGACATGATTAAGACCATGAAGGACATTAACTCCGGTAACCACTCCGAGCGTATCGACACTAAGGGCATGGGTAAGGAATTTGCAAGAATGGGTAACACCTTTAACGACCTTATGGACGACGCAATTATGAGTGATGAACTGCATCAGACAGTTTCCAACCTCTCTGACAACATGCTGTTTGAATATGACTTCTCTAAGGAATCTATGTTCATTTCCGATAACTTCAAAGAAAAAATCGGTCTTAATGTTTCCGGCTCAACTGTCAACAACGGTAAGTTCATCGACTCTCTCATGGAAGGCGACGACCTTGAAAACTACAAGCGTGACATTAACCAGCTCCTTAAGACAAAGGACGACGTTGGTGGCGAATATAAAATCAAGGACGCTAACGGCGCTGAAATGTGGGTAACAATGAAGGCTCACTGCATTACCGACCGTCTTGGTGAAATTCTCCGTGTTATCGGCGTACTTACTGATATTACAACTGAAAAGAATGCTACACTTAAACTTGCTGAACGTGCAAGTTACGACTTCCTCTCACAGCTTTACAACAGAAATACCTTTGAACGTGAATTCCAGGCAGAGCTTGAAAGAAACGCTAACAAGAAGGTTGCGGCATTATTCCTTGACGTCGATGACTTTAAATTTATCAACGACCGTTACAGCCACTCTGTAGGTGACGAGGTTATCAAGTACGTTGCTGACGTAATCAAGAGCAAGACAGGTGACACCGGCTTTGCAGGACGTTTCGGCGGTGACGAATTTGTACTCTGTATCTCCGACCAGAACATGATTGAAAACCTTGAGGTTCTTTCAATGGATATCATTGACGACCTTTACAGCGGCTACTACTCTACATCTGCTGATGCAACCCTTAATATCAAGGCAAGTATCGGTATCGCTGTTTACCCCGAACACGGTCAGGACGGAAGAACACTTATTGCTTGTTCCGACACCGCTATGTACTTCGTTAAGAAGAACGGTAAGGCTAACTACCATATCTACGACCCCTCTGACGAAGAAACAACACAGGGTGCGCACACACTTTAATAAAAATCAAGCCGCCGCCGTGCTTATGTGCGGCGGCGTAATTTTTGAAGGAGAGGTCTTGCTATGGCTAAAATTATTGCTGTTACCAATCAGAAGGGCGGCGTAGGAAAAACAACCACCTGCTCTGCGCTTTGCGGCTGCCTTGCCGCGCTGGGAAAAAAGGTCCTTGCTATTGACCTTGACCCTCAGGGAAACTACAGCTTCAGCTTGGGTGCTGATGCCGATAACGGCTACACAATCTACGACGTATTTAAAGGCAATGCCGATATTTACGACACCGTGCAGCACTGCAGCTGTTGTGACGTAATCCCCGCAAATATCATGCTCTCAGGTGTGGAGTTGGAGCTTACGTCAGTTGGCAGAGAATATATTCTCCGTGAGCATTTAAACACCATTGCCGACAGCTATGACTATGTGCTTATCGACACTCCCCCTGCCCTTTCAATCCTCACTATCAATGCCTATACAGCGGCAAATTTCCTTATTATACCTATGGTTGCTGAAATTTTATCCCTGCAGGGCATTGCTCAGCTTAAGGAAACAATTTTCGCTGTTAAGAAATACTACAATAAAACCCTTGAAATTCGCGGCATTCTCCTTAATAAGTACAACCCCCGCCTTATTCTCACAAAAGAGGTTGAGGAGTTGGCGAACATTATTGCCGAGCAGCTTGACACCGATGTTTTTGAGCAGAAAATTTCGGGCAGCGTAATTATTGCAGAGGCTCCCGCTCACGCTAAGACAATCTATGAGTATGCCCCACGCTCAAAGGCGGCTAAGGAATATATGGACCTGACTTATGAAATGCTGGGTCTTGAAAAGCCGAAACGCAAGGAGAAAAAGCTGGGCAGAGGCCGCCCACGTAAATATCGGAGGCCTGATGAGGAATGAGAACCGCTAAAACAGGTAAAATCTTAAGCCTTGTGGGAGAACCCCTGCAGCCACCTAAAAACCCTGTTGTCCGCATTCCCGAAGAGGACGAAATACCCATTATTTTCACTAAAACCACCCCCGCCTTTCAGATTATCAACGTGACTTTTCTGCTGATAAACGAGCAGTTAGGACAGGTTATGGAGCGTTTTCATTGCTGCACCTGTGAAAAATGCGTAGCACGTGCTACCGCTGATGCGTTGCGGAATTTACCGCCGATTGTGGTTGAGGTAAGGCGCAAAAGTGACGCGGAAAAGGTGAATGTCCTTGCCGCACAGTATAGAGGCGAGGTAACAAAGGTGTTGACAAAGGCGGTCATGTCGGTGAAGTCTTTGCCGAAACATTAATCTCTTAAAAAACCGAGTGCAGCGAGAATATAGAAGTTTTCGGTGCAGTTTACTGTTAGCCTTCTTTTAAAAGGCTTGGCAGGGGCAAGGGGCGGCAGCCCCAATGCCTGTGAATAACAAGCACTTCTTAAAAGTAGGGATTAAAGACAAAGGGGCGGTCAATGACCGCCTCTTAAATTTTAGTATTATAACTCTCATTTAATAACTGCACCGCTAAAGCAAAACCTTTTACAAAGGCTCTTTCTGCAAGTTTTGTTTCAATATCCGCAAAAGCGCCACGCAGTTTATCTGAAAAATAGGTTTTGCCCTCTTTTGGTATTTTTTCATCTGTTATCGCAAGTAAATCATCTAAATTTCGGCTCAAAATATCATATTCTTCGTCATATTCCATATCCTCAAAAACCTTGATTTTACCGTTAAATAAAGATTTTATGGTACTCATAGCCTTTCTCCTTGACGTATTTTCACATATATGTTATAATTATTAATTAAGATAAAGTCGGGTTTTGCCCGACTTTTGGTGTTTATTACAGTATAACATAGATTACTGTTATTATCAATATGCAAAATTCACAAAAATAACAGTAATCTATGTTATGAATTTATATGAAATATCAAGGGGTAAATTATGGCGGTAAGTAAGGCACATATAAAAGCAAGTAACAAGTATAATAAAGAAAATTACAAAAAAATTCAGGCAAATATAAAACCTGAAGATTATAATATTATTACAAAGCACTGCGAAGAAACAGGTTTAAGCAAAGCATCTCTAATAGTAAAAGCCATAAAATACTGTATAGACAACAATATTGACCTGAAAGATGAATGACCGTAGGGGCGGCAATTAGCCGCCATTCTTTGACATTTATCCTTTATACTCAGTTTTATTTTTGCACAATGCTTGTGCAGCTTTGTTCATTTTTTTGCTTGTCCAAAAAAACGAACCAAAAAAAGGACACTTTTTCGCTGCCTCCTTAGGAATGCCTTCGGCATTCCGAGCGTCGATGGCGAAAAAGAGATTTACTAAGACTTATTATCCTGTTTATACTATCTTTTTGCAAATGCGATTTTTCGCTTTTGCTACCATTGTATATCTGTTTTTCCTCAGAGTGACAGGCGGAGTCTGGCGATGTCTACCCTTCAGTTTCACTTGCAAAAGCTGTGTGTTTATAAATAATTCCAAATCTGCGACGAAGTCGCACCTCAATCATTCATCATTAATCAAAAAAGCCGCCCAAAAGGCGGCTTTTCTATGTATCAGAGCTTTGCTCTTTCTTCTGCGATAATCTTGTTGATTTCTTCGTAAGTTGGCTTAAACATATCCTTTTCATCGCGGCGGATAACAATTGTATCTTCGGGGTCAATGCCAAGCTTTTCCATATTTATAGTGAAATCAGTTGCAAGAATGAACTTCCACTTATAAACATCACGCTGAAGGGCAATCATTTCCTTAAGCTGTTCATAAGTAAACTTCTTACTGGCGTTATCACGGCCGAAAACGGTGATGCACACGATAACCTTTGAAGGACGCTCCTCTTCAGGTGTTTCACTAAGGCGCTTACCTGCATCATTCATAAGCTTTGCAAGTGCGTCATAAAGGCAGCACTCACCTCTGCCGTTGCTTTTGAAGAAACCGTAATCCTTTGCGGTAATCTTCTTAAGCGGCTTGTTATCAATGATAACTGAAATATCATTATTAAAGGAAATGCCTGTAACATTTGCCTCGCCGTCAAGCTTTTTCTGTGCTGCAATAAAGCCCTTGTAAGCCTTTACAGCCTCTTCACTCTGTCTTTCTGCACTTGCGCCGCAATCGAAAGCAAATAACATCTCACAATATTTTTCTTTCATATTTTTTGTCCGTCCTTTCCCTGTTATTGTTAAAAATATGACAAAGCCATATAGTATGTAAGGAATTTTTCCTTAAATACATTATAACATTGTTGTGAAAAAATTGCAATAGGAAAAACAACAATTGTAAAAATTTGTTAATTATTAACAAACGTCATAGTGCCGCGATACCGCTTTATTATAGTGAATGATTATCATTTTCACAAAATAATTTCCACTATTTTCCAATTTATTCATCACTGTAAAAAATATGAACAATTATTCCCAAAAAATATTGACAAAAGCGGTAAAATGCGTTATAATAGTTGAGAATATAGAATGGATTAATTGTGCGCAGAAAGGGGTAACGTCATTGTCAGCTTATTACGATAGTCAGGCAGACATTGTAACACGGCAGTTTATACTGAACGAAAACACACCCTTAATAATTTCCGACGCTTACAAAAAAATCCGTGCTAATATTCTCTCCGAAATGACCGAAAAGGGTTTTCCCTGTATTGCGGTAACAAGTCAGTGCAAAGGCGACGGCAAAACTACAACTGCCGCTAATTTAAGCATTGCCTTGTCCATGCTGGGCAAAAGGGTGCTGCTTATTGACGCAGACCTGCGCAGACCTAGTCTGCATAACCTGTTCCGCCTGAAAAACCGCTGCGGACTTAGTACAGCCCTTACCGGTGCAACCGATATACTTGACGCAATCGCCCCTGAGGTTCTCCATGATTTCCATGTAATGCCCTCAGGTCCCGTTCCCGATAACCCTGCCGATATTTTAGGTGGCGCAAATATGGAGCGGCTGGTGCGCATGATGTATAAGTACTACGACTGCGTTGTTATCGACACCCCGCCCTTGTGCGTTGCAAATGACGCACTGCTGTTCAACGGCTATACTGCGGGTCTTGTGCTGGTCATTCGTGAAAATAAAACAACTCATACCGACGTGAAAAACGCTCTCCTTACTATCTCTTTGGGTAAATCCCGCCTTATAGGTGCGGTGAAAACCCATTGTCAGGGCATTAAGGACGAGGCGGCAGACTACCGCACAGTGCTTAATTCTGACCTCCACGACGAAGAGGACGAGGACGACGAGGAATAACAATGATTTTCACAATACTTTTTTTGGCGGCACCGCTACTGCTTGGCTGCGGACTTCTGATAAAAAGAAAAAGCATGGCGCAGCTTTACTGCTTTTCGGTGCTGTTTATCCTTGCGGCGCTGTTTCGGTATGATTATTTCTTCGGCAGTTATGAATGGCTGACAGGTTATGAAATGGACCTGCCCGGCGCAGTGGTAAATCCCGGATTTTACTACATAACAAAGCTGCTTTCAATGATAATCCCCGATTACCGCATTGCTACCGTTGTCTGGTCATTGACAATCACGGCGGTAATGACCCTATATATACATAAATACAGCAGCAGCCCTGTACTTGCCTCAATTACGGCAGTTATTCTGGGCTTATGGTTCATAAATTTCAAGGACCCCTGCCTTTTTATGGCAATCTTAATCGCTGCTTTCTCCTTCAGATATGCGGGAGAAAAAAGGTTTGTGCGCTTTCTTGCCCTTATCCTTTTAAGCTCCTGTTTTAAGCTGGAATTTCTCCTGCTTATCCCTTTATATCTGATTTTATTTACAAAACCTACCCTTTTTCATATACCGATTTTTGCAGTTATGGCGGGACTTTTCCTGTTTCTGGACATTTCTCCCGTTTTCGCCTTTATCGGCTCTCCTGTAACAGAACGTGTGGGAGCAGAGCTTTTCTACCCTGTCACTGTTACGGTGATAGCGGTAATAACGGCGGTTGCCGCAAAAATCACCCTTCAGCGCAGCCCTCATAACAGCACAATGCTGACAGCAATGGGCGTGGCGGCGGCACTGGGACTTGGCGCTGTATCAGATGGACGGCTTTTGCCTTTGGCGGTGGCTTGTTTCTTCCCCGCAGCTATTACCCTTGTCCCTGAAACTATCCTTGCCGCAAAATCACTGATTGCCCTTACCTTCAAAGAAAAGAAAAAGGCTTTTCTAATCGCAGGTGGCGTTATTCTTTCAGTGTCGGCGGTGGTTTATTATCTTGTGATTGTTTTCCGCCCCGAAACAGCTATGGGCTTTGAAACCTGGATAGGAATGAGGAATATATATTGAGCATTGATAAATTTCTGCTAAGTCATAAGGCGGCGGGAGAATTTTTCAAGACCCGCATAAATGCCTTTTTTAATACAACTGCTGGGGAAAATATGCTTTTTCCTCTTTTAGCGTCCTTTATGAGCGGTTTTATCTGCCGCAACTACAACGGACATTTTCTTGAAATCACAGCTGCAGCGGTAATGCTGCTAAGCTGGGCTTTCAGCGCACTTTTAAGCGGTTTTCTTAAACAGTGGTACTTCTTGTTTTTCAGTGCGGGAGTAAACCTTCTGCCTTACCTGTTTTTTAATGCCGCACTTACTAACCCTTCGGATATTAACAGCATTTTTGTTTCTATCACGGAGTTTACAGCGGTTTATGCTGCTGAACCTATTATTTCACTTGGTATCAAGGCCTTTGAGGTTTCCGCCGCTATTACAATTATGACAGCGGTGCTGATGCTGACAGGCTTTATAATACGCAAAAACGCACGTTCCTCACGAGAATACTGCAAGATACGTCTTAGTATGCTCAGTAAGGGAACCGAAAATTGACAGCAAATGTACTTTTCATAAAGTCCTGACGGAACAGGACATTAAAAACGAAAGGATTGAATTATAATGAAATTCAGAAAGCTCACAGGAATTTTGGTTGCATTATCTATGATTGCCTCTTATTCAGCAGTTACTACAATCAGTGTAGGTGCTGATACGATAGGCTCTTCAGGAAATACTGACCCTATTCCTTCAGTGACAGCTGACCCCTCCGAAATAGGCAGCCTTTTCCCTGACGGTCTTGAGGCATATCTGCGCAGCTATTTCTTTGACTCTAGTACCTCTTCAACTGTTTTCAGACAGGAAATTGGCTTAATTACAATGGACCCCGTTACAGGTGCTTTCCCTGTAAACGTGTCCGCTGACAGCCTGAGAGTTCTCCGTGCTTATCACAGGAGCGGTTATACCGTTGAGCTGACTTTCAAGATTTGTGACCCTGTAACCGGTACAATCTACTACGCAAAAATCACCGCTGATGACGCTGGTGACCTTTCCGACTCCGAGCTTACAATTATCGAAAACAACGGCGGTTTAAGCCTTGCACTCAGCTTTGCAATGGGTAACGAGGTTCTTGAAATCAAGACTTATAACATTCTCTACCCTGATTCTATCGAATACCCTGTTACATATAAGATTGCCAGAGCAATGTTCGGCTCCCTTGTAATAGGCAGTAACTTAAGCTCCGGCAGTGTTGTTGATGACGACAATCTCGGTATGTACGCTATCGGCAGCAATGAATTGCTCCGAAAGGAAGTTGACCCTGACTTTGACCTTGACTTTGTGGTTGATGAGCAGAACCGTAAGGGTATCTACTTAAAACGTTTGGCAAATCCTGAACACTATTACACAAAATCTGAGGCTGAGCCTCTTATCAGAGATTATATCTATGAGTTCTTAGGCTTTGGCGATGACGGTCTTATCAAGGGCATCGACTCCGAGTTTGAAAACACAAAGAAGTATATCGAAAACACCGCTATTCCCTCTATTAAGGCAAAGCTTGAACGTCTTTCCGTTTACAGCGACATCAAGACAGCGGTTGACGAATACTGCTATGATAACAAGGCTGAGTTTATTGACGAATTTGTTTCCGACATTGACATGGAAGAAAAGATTGAGGACGTAATTGACGAGGTTCTTGGCGACGATATTACAAGTGACGGTGAAAAGGCACTTTACGATTATATCTACAAAAAGGTTATGGACGAAGTAACCGAACAGCTTGACACCTACAACACACCTATTAACGATAAAATCGCTGAGGTTGTTGAGGACGCACTTAATGCTAAGCTGAAAGAGGTTAAGTCTGACGTTATTGCCTCTCTTATGAATGATAAGGATTTCCTTGCATCAATCAAGGGCGACAAGGGTGATAAGGGTGACACCGGTGAGGCAGGTACAGACGGCGAGAACGGTCTTTCCGCTTATGAAATTGCTGTAAAGAACGGTTTTAAGGGCACTATCTCCGAATGGCTTGAATCCCTTTACGGTAAGGACGGCGCTGCCGGTGAAGACGGCGAAAGCTTTGAAAAGTGGATGATTAGAAATTACGGCTCTCAGGAAAACTTTATGAATCAGATTTCTTTTGAGGGTTGGGCAAAGAAGAACTACGGTTCTGTTGATAACTTCATTAAAACTGTAACTAAGGAAAATGGTCTTTCCGCTTATGAATTAGCTGTTCAGAACGGCTACAAGGGTACTCTTACTCAGTGGCTTGACTCCCTCAAGGGTGAGGACGGTCTTTCCGCTTATGAAGTTGCTGTAAAGAACGGTTTTAAGGGTGACGAGGACGAATGGCTTGAATCCCTTAAGGGTGAAGACGGTGAAGATGGTCAGGACGGTGAGGACGGACGTGACGGTATTGACGGTATCGACGGTCAGGACGGACGTGACGGACAGGACGGTCAGATTATCTACGTAAACGGCACTTATGGTCAGGTTACAGACGATTACACTGATACAGAGGCAGACGTTGTGCTTGTTCCTACTCCTTCAAAGCCCTCTGCAGGTAATGTAAACCCCTCTACAGGCGTTGCGGCAGGTATTATAATTCCTTCAGCAATTGTCGGCTCTGTACTTCTCCTCAAGAAGGATAAGCGTAAGCGCGGAAGAAAATAATGCAGCTTAATATTGTACTTGTAGAACCGAGAATCCCCCAAAATACAGGGAATATTGCCCGTACCTGTGCATTAACAGGTGCGAGGCTCCATATAGTAAAGCCTATGGGGTTCACAATTGATGACCGTCAGCTTAAAAGAGCAGGGCTTGATTATTGGCATCTTCTGGACATTACATATTATGAAGGACTAGATGATTTCTTCGCCAAAAATGACGGTGCATTCTACTATTTCACCACAAAGGCACAGCACAATTATTGTGATGTGAGTTACCCTGATAAGGCGTACATTGTTTTCGGCAGAGAGGACGCAGGACTTCCCGAAGAGCTGCTTTATCTTAATCCCGAAACCTGTGTGCGTATTCCTATGATTGATAACGAGGCGGCAAGAAGTCTTAATTTGTCTAACAGCGTTGCTATAGCTGCTTATGAGGTATTAAGACAGTGGGGCTTTCCCGAGCTTAAAAATCAAGGCACACTTACAAAATATGATTGGAAATAAAGGGCGGTTTTCCGCCCTTTTTTACTGTCGATAAATCGACAGTAAGATGAATAATGAAGAATGAACGATGAATGATTATTGTGTCCGTCTGCGACGGACGGATTAAAAATTGGCTTTAAAAAGACGTAAACAGAAGATGTTTTATTTAAATTTATCGGCGCAGCCGATACCTAAATCGTTCATCATTCATCATTCATCATTAATTCATAAAAAACTCTTGCACCTATTTACATAATATGCTATAATTATTGTAAAATAATATAAGGGGAGCTACGTCAATGACTATAAATGAGTTCAACAAAAAAATTAATCGTGTCCTGGTTACTGAAGATGAAATCAAAGAGGCTATTGCTAAAGCAGGTAAGGAAATCAGTGACTCTTATGACGGCAGACCTATCCTTCTTGTGAGCATTTTAAAGGGTGCTTTTGTATTTATGGCGGATTTGTGCCGTCAGATTACCGTCCCCTGCGAAATCGGATTTATGGCGGCAAAAAGCTACTATGAGGGCACTGTTTCCGCCGGAGAAGTAAAAATCACAATGGATTTGGCGCAGGACGTTAGCAAATACCACGTTATTATCGTTGAGGATATTATCGACACAGGCCGTACTTTAAAGGACGTTGTGGCATTACTCCGTGCCCGTAACCCTCTCTCACTGAAGGTTGTCACATTACTGGACAAGCCCTCCCGCCGTGTTGTGGATTTCAAGGCTGATAAGGCTTTGTTTACAATCCCCGACTATTTTGTTATAGGCTACGGTCTGGATTGCGGCGAATATTACAGAAATCTCCCCTACATAGCGGAATTTAAGGAGGACTAAAATGCTTGAAAAAATCTTCAAACTGAAAGAAAATAACACTAATGTAAAAACTGAAATCACTGCGGGTATTACCACCTTTATGACAATGGCATACATTTTAGCCGTAAACCCAAGCATTCTCGGTGAGGCAGGTATGGACCCAACAGGCGTATTGTTGGCAACCTGTATCGCCTCCTTTATCGGTACAGTTTGTATGGCGTTTATGGCAAATCTGCCTTTTGCTTTGTCGGCAGGTATGGGTCTTAACGCATTCCTCACATATACCGTTGTAATGGGCTTTGGTTATAGTTGGCAGATTGCTCTCCTTGCCGTGTTTGTTGAGGGAATTATCTTCATTATCCTTTCTGTTACAAATGTACGAGAGGCAATATTTAATGCAATTCCGTTGTCGCTGAAAAATGCGGTTTCGGTTGGTATCGGTCTTTTTATTGCCTTTATCGGCTTACAGAATGCAGGTCTTGCAATCGGCAATTCCTCAACCTTAGTTTCAATGGTCAGCTTTACTGATAATTTCTCCACAGCAGGAATTTCCGCCCTTTTAGCAATAATCGGTACATTCATCACCGCTATTCTTTATATAAAGAAATTCAAGGGTGCAATCCTTATCGGTATTATCAGCACATGGGTTTTAGGTATAATCTGTCAGCTTACAGGCATATATACTGTAGATGCGGCAAACGGCTATTACTCCTTACTCCCCAATTTTGCCATGACAGACTTCACAAAGCTTGGTGAAACCTTCGGTCAGTGCTTTAATGTTGACTTTAGCGGAGTTGGAATTTTCAACTTTATTGTAATTGTTTTCTCCTTCCTTTTCGTTGACCTTTTTGACACTTTAGGCACTCTTATCGGCGTCAGCGCAAAGGCAGACATGCTTGACGAAGAGGGCAGACTCCCCAAAATCCGCCCTGCACTTCTTGCAGACGCAATCGCAACTACAGCAGGTGCTGTTCTTGGCACTTCTACTACAACAACCTTCGTTGAGTCCTCAGCAGGTGT
>JAZUOE010000155.1:0-6363 GCA_045604505.1 Ruminiclostridium sp.
AAATTGCAACAATTTGCGAAAGATATATTTAGATAATTATATAAAAGCAATTATACAACTTTTTGTTGGAAAAATCAAGATAAACTCCCAATATTACGGAAAATATCGTATATTTATAGGCGTATTTCTTTAAAACTGACTGCTTTTAAATTTATAGCCGTCAGAAATTTCGTCAAAAACAGGAGGAAAATATGCCAAAACGAGGAGAAAATATATACAAAAGAAAAGACGGACGATGGGAAGGGCGACATAAATGCGGAATCCGTCCTAATGGAAAAACAAAATATATTTACGTTTACGGAAAGTCGTATTGTGAAGTTAAAGAAAGAGTGCGCCAATTCGTGTCAGATGAAGCCAATCATCCAACACACAAACTTACTTTAAAAGAGATGTGTCTGGAATGGCTTAGCAGCTCTGTTCACAATATAAAAGAATCGACACTCTCAAATTACAGAATGAAGCTGGAAAAGTATATTTTTCCATATTTCGGAGAAATAAAATATGAGCTGCTGACAGGAGCTTTCTTGAATGAATTTATAAACTATATGCTATGCGAAAAAGCCTTGTCGCCGAAGTATGTTTCGGATATATTATCAATGATAAAAAGTATTGCTAAATATGCTCATAAAAAATACGGTTATGCCAACACTGCTGCCGATATTGCCTATCCGAAAAGTAAATCAATAAAGAAAAAAGAGGCATTATCAATATCAGATTTTAAGGCATTGCTTCGTGAACTTGAAAACAATACCGACCTTGCAAAGCTGGGCGTTCTCATCAGTGCTTATACAGGAATACGCATAGGTGAGTTGTGCGCACTAAAGTGGTCTGATATTGATTTCTACAACAACGTTTTAAGTATAAACAAAACAGTACAACGTATAAGTCAGCCTGAAAGCGGTGGAACTCATATAGTTTTTCTACCGCCGAAAAGTAAATCATCTGAGAGGTTAATCCCTCTCCCCGATTTTCTGATAGAATACCTTTCGTCATTTAGAAGTTCTGATGAATATTTTATTCTTTCCGGCAATGAAAAATGTATAGAACCGCGAACGATGCAGTATCGTTTTAAAGCTATACTGAAAAGAGCAGGGTTGCCGTCAGTTAACTTTCACATTCTAAGACATACCTTTGCCACTAACTGTCTGAATTTAGGATTTGATATTAAAACACTGTCTGAAATATTGGGGCATTCATCAGTACAGATTACAATGAACTGCTATATTCATTCATCATTAGAGAGAAAAAGACAATGCATGATGCTTATTAAATCACCTCATAAGCCGTCAGAATTATCGTCAAAGGAAGAAAATATGTGTTGTTAAGAGGTTTAACAGTCTTATTTCGCAAATTGTTGCAATTTGCGAAATTCAAAACATCCCTATATAAAAATATTATTGATACAGGAGAATCAATATGTATTCATTAACCACCCCACAGCAGAATATCTGGAACTTACAGAAATATTATGAAGGGACAAGTATCTCTAATATATGCGGTGCTGTACTATACAACAGAAGTATGGATAATACTGTTCTTGAAAAAGCGATAAACAAGGTTATCGAAATCTATGGCGGACTTCGTTTGCAGTTTACAGAAACTGACGGAAAAGCTGTTCAGTATACTTCTGAATATGAATTCCGTAATATTCCTGCATACAGCTTTGACAATATGCAGAGTTTTGATAACTTTGCACAGAAGCAGGCTTTAGAGCCGCTGGAACTTATCGACTCACCTATGTACCGTTTCACGATATTTAATCTTAACGACAAAACAGGTGTGCTACTCTGTGCAAGTCACCTTATTTCCGATGCATGGACATTCAGCTTGCTTGCAAGAGAAATTGCATCTCAGTATGATAACCTAACTGACAGTGAAGAAATCCGCTATGAAGAATATATTGAAACAGAGCAGAAATATTTTGAATCTGCACGATATGAGAAGGATAAATCTTACTGGACAGAAAAATACAGTGACAAGCCTGAACCATGCCCGATAAAAATGATTACAGTTCCTGTATCTGTTCCGACAGCAGCTCGTTACACTCATATTATTTCTTCTGAAAAAACCGCTGAAATAAACCGTTTCTGCAATGAAAACAGCGTATCACAGGCAGTGTTATTTGAAGCGGCTGTTATGCTGTATCTTTCACGTATAAACAATGAAAACAAGACAGTTACTTTGGGTATTCCTGTCCTTAACAGAACCAATGTCAGAGAAAAAGCAACAGTAGGTATGTTTATTTCAACCACACCGCTTACCGTAGCTGTGTCCCAAGAGGATACGGCGGTTTTGCTGTGTGATAAAATAACTGCGGCGCACAAAGAGCTTTTTCGTCATCAGAAATTTCCTTACAGCCATATTTTGCAGAATATCCGCGAAAAGCACGATTTTACAGGAAATCTCTATGATGTAATGGTAAGTTTTCAGAATGCAAAAACCGATACAAGTGCTTCTACCAAGTGGTATTCCAATGGCTACAGCGAAGTGCCTTTCTCACTTCATATTGATAACCGTGACAGTGCAGACAGCTATACAATGACTATTGATTATCAGACAGAGGTGTTTAAGCAGTCAGGAGAAATTAATTTGCTTGCAGAGCGAATCCTGCATATTATCAATCAGATAATGGAAAACAACAGTAAAGCTGTGTCTGAAATCAGCATTATCCCTGACGCTGAATATGACCTTATGATTAATAAATTCAATGATACAGCTATGGAGTATCCAAAAGAAAAGTGCGTTCACGAATTGTTTATGGAGCAGGCTGCAAAAACTCCTGATAAGATTGCTCTCGTATTTGAGGATAAGCAGTTTGCATACAAGCAGCTTGATGAAATGTCCAACTCTCTTGCACACTATCTGCGCGAAAAAGGTGTTAAGCCTAATGATGTTGTGCCGATAATTGCAAAAAGAAGCTGGCATATTATTGTTGCTATGCTTGGAATTCTTAAAGCGGGCGGAGCATATATGCCTATTGACCCTGCGTATCCGCTCGATAGAATTGAATCCATGATGGCAGATGCAAAATCTGATTTAGCGACTACATTCGCATATGATGGTGAACTTACAGTTGAAACAGTCAAACTTGATGATTTTGATTATTCTTATAACTCAAATGACATTTTAACATGTAACAAGTTAAATGATAGTTTTTGTATTCTCCATACATCAGGAACAACAGGAAAGCCTAAGTGTGCCGCTCTTACACATCAGAATATGTGCAATTTCATTGCGAGCAACTCTTTTCTCGCTAAAGATATTGAGCAAACAATAGCAATCAATACAATTACTTTTGATGTTTTTGAAATGGATAGCATATATACACTTTGTATGGGATTAACGGTTATACTTACAAATGACAGCCAGCGTTTCAATCAAAGTGATTTTGAAGAATTGGTTTACCAGTACGATAATAGCCTCTTATGGGCAACACCAACAAATATAACCAGATTCTTAGATAATAGCAAAGATGAAAAGTTCTTCAAAAGAATCAGTGTTTATGTTGTTGGTGGCGAAGTTGTAAAGCCAGAGTTGATTGAAAGAATTAAAAAAGTTAATCCGAACGTAAAAATATATACTGTTTATGGTCCTACTGAAACTCTGATATATTCGACAATGAAACACTTGCCTGATGCAGCTGATATAAATTTAGGCAAACCGATTGCTAATACTCAAATCTACATCCTCGACCAGAACAAAAATACGCTCCCAATCGGTGTAGCAGGTGAGCTCTGCATTTCCGGTGACGGTGTAGGTAAGGGTTACCTTAATCGCCTCGAACTGACAGCAGAAAAGTTTATTCCTAATCCATTTTATGATGAAAAATCTAATCCGACAGCAGGTAAAACTATGTACTGCACAGGCGACCTCGCACGTTGGAGAGATGACGGCGAAATCGAATACCTCGGCAGAATTGATACACAGGTTAAAATTCGTGGTTTGCGTATTGAACTTGGCGAAATCGAAAGTGTAATGAGCAGCTTTGATGACATTCACATGACTGCTGTTACTGACAAGCGAGATGAAAACAACCGTCAGTATCTTGTTGGATATTATACCGCTGATACAGATATCGACGAAAGGGCTCTCCGCCAGCATTTAGCTGCAAAACTGCCTAAATATATGGTGCCGAACTATTTCGTTCACCTTGATGAAATGCCGATGACAGCAACAGGCAAAACAGACCGCAAGGCACTTCCTATGCCTGATTTTTCAGCAAATAATGATGATTACGTTGCACCTATTACAGATACAGAAAAAAAGCTTGCTGAAATATGGGGTAAGCAGCTTAAAATTGATAATGTAAGCCGCACTGACGATTTCTTTGACCTTGGCGGCGACAGCCTTATGGCAATTGCTTTAATAAGCGAGGTTGAGCGTGCATTTAATGTTGAGATTACAATGAAGGACATTGTCGAGAATTCTGTTCTCGATAGCTTTGCTGTGCTCATTGACAAATCCGAAAAAAAGATTTCTGCAATAAAAGCTGGTGACAGCGACAAATATGTTCTCTTACCTCAACAAAAAGCAATTTATGCTGTGTGCAGTAAAAATCCCGAAACGCTTACATACAATATGCCTACACGAATCGCACTTTATGAAAGCATTGACAGAGAAAAAATAAAGACCTGCTTTGCCGAGGTAGTAAAAAATCATCGTTCCTTGCGTACATATATTTTCTCTGATGAAGAAAATGTATATGGAATATATGATGAAAATGCTGAAATAGTTTTTGAAGAATATTCAGATGAGGATTTTTCTGCATTTATCCATCCTTTTGACCTTGAAAAAGCACCGCTTATAAGAATTGCATTTACCGAAACAGCTATGCTGTTTGATATGCACCACATTATCGGTGACGGTGAGGCACTTAATATAATTCTCCGTGACCTTGCAATTCTGTATAACGATGGGGAAACTATATCCTCTGATGTGCAGTATTCGGATTACTCTGAGCATTTCTATAATTTTGATTTTTCTGCGCATAAGGAATATTTCAGAAATATGCTGAAATGCGACTTTGAGCCCGTAATGCTGCCCGAAAAGAAGCATATCACACAATTGGGCGGTATCTCAAAAATCTACAATATCAATCGTAAAAATTTTGAAGCAACAAAGAAATTTGCGCAAGAACATGGGCTTACCGACACAATGGTATTCCTCGGCGCATTTGGAATACTGTTATCAAAATTTACAGCAAAACAGGATATTCTCAGCAGCGTTGTACTTACAAACAGAACTCATAAGGAAACGCAGAATGTTGTTGGTATGTTTGTAAATACACTACCTGTTGCAATGTCTGTAACAGGAGCAACAGAGGAATATTATGCGGCTATAAAAGACCTTGTGCTTAATCTTTTTGAATATCAGGAGCTGCCGTTCTTTGAAATTGCTGACGCTGTCAATATGTCTGACAAGACTGCTGTAAATACATCTTTTGTATATCAGGCTGACGGTGTTAAGAAGCTTGCTGTAGGAAATCATAGCTTTACACCTGAATTTATTGACACACATACTGCAAAGTTTGATGTTTCATTTGAGCTGACGCCTCATAATAACGGCTGTATGGTAAGAATTGAATACAACTGCGGTAAGTATGAAGAAGAATTTATCGACAGACTGTTCAAGGGCTATGATATGATTCTAAAACAGCTTAACACAGAAAATGTTGCAGATATATCTGTTCTTGACGATGAGGAATACAATAAGGTTATTTATGAATTCAATGATACTGCTGTTGACTATCCAAGGGATAAGTGTGTCCACGAGCTGTTTATGGAACAGGCATCTAAAACTCCCGATAAAATCGCACTTGTATTTGAGAATAAGCAGTTCACCTATAAGCAGCTTGATGAAATGTCCAACTCTCTCGCACATTATCTGCGTGAAAAGGGCGTTAAACCTAACGATGTTGTACCGATAATCGCAAAACGTAGCTGGCATATTATTGTGGCTATGCTTGGTATACTTAAGGCTGGCGGGATGTTTTTCGTGTTGGATTATAAATATCCAGCTGAAAGAATTGATTATCTTACGAAAGAAGTAAAAGCAAAAGTTGTTCTTTCGTATGAATGTTCAATTAATGGCGCAATAAATATTTCAGATATTGATTTAACAAACACATCGCCTATCAGCAATGTAAACGAAGATACTGATTTAACATGTGTTATTCACACTTCAGGTTCAACCGGTAAGCCTAAAGCAGCTTCGCTTACACAAAAAAATCTGTATAACTATATTGGTTATGCGGAAAAGTTTTTTAAAGGCACAAAACAAGTTATCGCTTCCACAACAGTAACATTTGATGCATTTATTCTTGAAACTATTGTCGCTTTATGTAATAATACAACTATTGTGTTG
>JAZUOE010000156.1:0-2367 GCA_045604505.1 Ruminiclostridium sp.
CTTTATTAGGAAACTCTATTGTAATCAATTTAGTGTAAGAAAAACTTACGGAGGAACGCAAATGAATCAGTTTAAGGATATCATTCCTACTATCACAGGAATATTGTTTCTTTTGGTCAATGTCATAGCTGTATTATCTGCTTGGATAACGGATACGCACCGATATGACCTCGGAATTTCATTTTCAGCTTATGTTGGATTGAGTCGTCCGACTTCTGTCGTATGGTTTGTCTCAGCTGTTATCATTATCACAATGCTTACTTATTACATAGCAAAAACAAAGATAATTCTGATTAAAAAAATCTTTTATGCAGTTGTATTGCTTTGTATACTAGGAACTGCCCTTTTCCCTTATAACTATTTCAGCAAAACACCAACTGCTATAACTATTAATCTTCATAATGATTTTGCAATATGCCTGATGCTTGTGACTACGGTTTCTTTTATTCTGTCAGCTATATTTTCAAAAACCCCTAAACAGCGCATAGTTTCCTTGATGTCGATATTATATGCAGTGGCATTTATAGTACTTTACTTTGCAAGGTTCAAGCCGCTGTTTCAGACATTCTTCATTTGGGAGAATGTTTTTATTCTATTACTTTTATTAGAAATGCAATCCGAACAATATTCAGCAATCAAAGCTGAGTAATTGATAAGATTCAATTTATCAGAGGTATAAAAATATCCGGAGAAGAAATGAATTCTTCTCCGGATTTACTTCTTTATGGCCACCACGCTTTTAATCAAGAGGGTTAGTTTTATTGATATTTAGGTTCACAGGTGAGATTTACACCAAGACGCTTAAATGTTCGCTCATCTACAGGTGAAAGAATTACTGTAGAATGCACCTCACAGCCCTTTAACCTTGAAATCTGCTCCATTGCACACTTTGCCTTTTCGCTTGTATTAGCACAAATCGCTAAAGCAATAAGAGTTTCATCTGTATGAAGTCGGGGATTGAGGTTTCCAAGATGCTGTACCTTTAAATTCTGAATAGGTTCAATTACATCAGGCGACATAAGTAAAAGCTCATCATCGATACCACCGAAGTATTTAAGTGCATTAAGGAGAAGTGCTGAAGATGCACCAAGAAGGCTTGAGGTTTTACCTGTTATGATTGTACCGTCAGGCAGCTCCATAGCCGCTGCGGGTCCACCTGTCTGTGTTTCCTTTTCAAGGGCTGCAGCAACTACCTTTCTATCAGCGGTAGTAACTCCTGCCTGATTCATAAGAAGTTCAAGCTTATAAATTTTTTCTTCCTTAACTGAACCTGTTTTTAAACCGCACTGTGCTGAATAATATCGGCGGAGTATCTCCTGCTTTGCTGCCTCACAAACAACAGCATCATCAACAATACATTTACCTACCATGTTAACGCCCATATCTGTCGGCGATTTATAGGGGGACTCACCTATAATCTTCTCAAACATTGCATTAAGTACAGGGAAAATTTCTATATCTCGATTGTAATTTATTGTCGTTTCGCCGTAAGCCTCTAAATGGAATGGGTCAATCATGTTAACATCATTAAGGTCAGCCGTTGCTGCCTCATAGGCAATGTTTACAGGGTGACGAAGAGGGAGATTCCATATAGGGAATGTTTCAAACTTTGCATACCCTGCTCCGATTCCCCGCTTGTAATCGTGATAGAGCTGAGAAAGACAAGTTGCCATTTTTCCGCTGCCCGGACCGGGAGCTGTAATTACAACAAGCCTTCTGCTTGTTTCAACATAATCGTTCTTACCATAACCATCATCACTCATAATAAGCTTTAAATTTGAGGGATATCCCTGAATATTATAATGGTGATAAACCTTAACACCTAAAGCCTCTAATCTTTGTTGGAAAGCATCAACAAGAGGGTTGCTCTCATACTGCGTCAGAACAACACTGCTGACATAAAGCCCGATTGAAGAGAAAATATTATAAAGTCTGATAACGTAAACATCATAGGTAATTCCTATATTTCCGTTTACTTTATTCTTCTCAATATCATCGGAATTAATTACCATTACGATTTCAGCCTCGTCCTTAAGCTGTAAAAGCATCTGCAGCTTACTGTCAGGCTCAAATCCCGGTAAAACACGTGAGGCATGAAAATCATCAAACAACTTTCCGCCAAATTCAAGATACAACTTATCCCCAAATTGAGAAATACGCTTTCTAATATGTTCTGATTGCATTTTTAAATACTTGTCATTATCAAAACCTATTGTACACATTTCAAATCTTCCTTTCTTTTGGAAAACTCTAAATCGCAAATTCTACACGTTTCAATTTCCATTCTTTACAAATAAACACATATATTAGTATATAACAAAAAGAAAAATAAAGCAAGTAACAATTCAAATTATTTACGCATTTTTT
>JAZUOE010000157.1:0-4568 GCA_045604505.1 Ruminiclostridium sp.
GCGCCGAGCGTCTTTACTTTTGTGAAATCGCAAACACATCTTACAAAAGTAAAAACTTTGCCCCCACTATTGCGAGGGCGATTGGAGCGGATTACGAGGCTCGAACTCGCTACCTCCACCTTGGCAAGGTGGCGCTCTACCAGATGAGCTAAATCCGCAAAAGGATATAAAAAACAGTGACTATTTATATCCTTGGTGCCTCCGGTCGGAATCGAACCAACGACACCAGGATTTTCAGTCCTCTGCTCTACCGACTGAGCTACAGAGGCAAATATTGGCGACCCGGATGGGGCTCGAACCCACGACCTCTAGCGTGACAGGCTAGCGTTCTAACCAACTGAACTACCGGGCCGTAAATGCTCTGCATAGATGGTAAAAATGGTGGGAGTTACAGGGCTCGAACCTGTGACCCTCTGCTTGTAAGGCAGATGCTCTCCCAGCTGAGCTAAACTCCCAAGAGCATTTTTTACCGTCACCCTCAGGCGACTATTACATTATACACGAGTTGGGGCAATTTGTCAATACTTTTTTTAAAAAATTTTTAAAAAAATTTATTGCGCCTCTCAACGCCTTTATTTATGGGAAGTATTGAACTTTGAAACTGTTTGTGATATACTTAAATAAATCAGTTTACGTAAATACAGAAAGGAAGTATCAAAATGATTAAAAGAAATATTGATAAAAATTGGCGAATGAAAAAACCTGCCGAAAAAGAATATCTGCCTTGCGGTTCCCTTCCTGTTTCAGTATATCAAACTCTTATAGACAATTACAAAATTGAAAATACTTATTACCGAGAAAATGAGTACCTTTATCGTCTTATATCCCGTGATGACTACGATTTTAAAACAACTTTTACTGTAGATAAGGCTATTTTATCTCACGATGTAGTATATTTGCAGTTCGACGGAATTGACACTATTTCAGATATTTATGTCAATAATATTTTTGTCGGAAGTACAGATAATATGTTCCGTACATATAAATTCAATATTAAGGAACAACTGACCTGCGGCGATAACAAGTTAAAAATATCTATAAAATCTCCTATTAAATATATCGAAAAGGAACAGGAAAAGCGTAGTGTTTATGGTGTTGACACTACAATGGCAGGTTATCCCCATATAAGAAAAGCACATTGTATGTTCGGCTGGGACTGGGGTCCGCAGTTGCCCGATATGGGTATTTGGCGCAACGTTCAGCTTGTTGCAGTAAATACCGCTAAGCTTGACAGCATATATATCGAACAAAATTTTTCAGCAGACTACTCCGCTTTGACTCTTACTGTAAATGCCGAAATTGAAAATTATAATGACAGTGAAGTTACAGCTGACGCTGAAATTATCCTTTCGGACAGACAGGTTCTTAAGGGCGTTCTTACAGCAGGAAAAGCAGTTTTTAAACTTGCAAATCCGGATTTATGGTATCCAAGAGGATATGGAAAACAACCATTAAACAAGGTTACCGTCAGACTATATAAAGGAACAGAACTCCTTGATGAAAAATCAGAGAATATAGGATTCAGAAAGCTAACTGTTCATAGAGATGATGAAAAAGGAATATTCTGTTTTAATTGTAACGGCATTGACATATTTTCAATGGGTGCAAACTATATCCCTCTTGACCAGATATTCCCATATATAACTAAAAGCCGAATAAATGAATTTATTCACCACTGTTTAAATGCAAACTATAATACAATCCGTGTTTGGGGCGGCGGATATTATCCTGAAGATGAATTTTTTGATGAATGCGATAAAGCAGGTATAATTGTGTGGCAGGACTTTATGTTTGCTTGTTCATCATACAAACTGACCGATAAGCTTGAAAAGACAATCAATGCCGAAATACAGGACAACATAAAAAGATTGAGAAATCACCCTTCTCTTGCCCTTTGGTGCGGTAATAACGAGATTGAAAGCATGTGGGAAGGTTGGGGAATTCCTGAAGATAAAGACGCACAAGCTGATTATGTCCGTATTTTCGAGGAAATTATTCCACAAGCAGTTAAAACTCTTGACCCACAAAGATTTTATTGGCCTTCTTCCCCGTCAAGCGGCGGAAATCAATACGGAAACGGCGTTTTTAAGGGCAGTTCCGACAATCATCGCGGCGACCAGCATTACTGGGATATATGGCATAATTTTAAGCCATTGACCGAATTCAGAAAGTATCTTTACCCCTTCTGCTCAGAATATGGTTTTGAATCTGTTCCTAACATTAAAACAATACGAACATTTGCAGAGAAAAGCGACCTTAACCTTTGCGGACCGGTTATGGAGGCTCATCAGAAATGTGTTGCCGGAAACGAAAAACTGCTTTATTACATTGCCCAAATGTGCCGTTACCCATACAGCTTTGAAAAGCTGATTTATGCGTCACAGCTTGTACAAAGCGATTCAATACGCTCTAATGTTGAACACATGAGGCGCAACAGAGGAAAATGTATGGGCAGTCTTTATTGGCAGGTTAATGACAGTAACCCTGTTATTTCCTGGTCAAGCCTTGACTATTACAACCGTCCTAAGGCTTTACACTATGCAGCCAAAAAGTTTTATGCACCTGTTTTACTCTCCTGTCTTGAGGAAGATACTTCCGCTGTAATTCTTAACGTATCAAATGAAAAAATAAAACCTGTAAAATGTGAAATATTCTGGAAACTACGAAACTCCGCTGCCGAAATACTTACAGAAGGAAAAATCGACATAACTGTACCTGCTCTTTCCGCAAAAAATGCAGCTATGCTTAATCTTTCCGATTATTTCCTTACCGAACAGGACAAAAGAACAAAATATCTTGAATATTCATTATGGGAAAATGGGAAGAATATTTCTACGGCAACAACAATATTTGTTCGCCCTAAAACCTTCTGTTTCCTTAATCCTGAAATAAATGTTCAGATAGATGAAAAATATGACCGATTTGAATTAAATCTCACTGCTAAGGCTTTTGCTAAAAGCGTATGCCTTGACCTTTCTACAGCAGATTGTATTTTCAGCGACAACTGGTTTGACATTAACGGTAATGAAACAGTAAAGGTTATTGTCTATAAAAATCAGATTTCGGAGGAAATAGGTCTTGAGCAATTCCGCTCACAGCTAACAATTTGCAGCTGTTATGACCTGCAATAATTAATGCTGCGTAAAATTTTCGGCTATGGAACATTAGCTATACTTTCTGTTTTAACACAACTTATACTTATTATTTATGCCGTAACCGCAGGTGGAAAAATCCCTGCGGTCGGCATTTTTTATCATCTTCTTACTGCCGGTTGCATTTTGTATATACTGAACAGCGGTATTCCTGATTCGTACAAGCTTAGCTGGGTCATACCCATGCTCTGCTTTCCTCTTTATGGCGGAGCAGCCTTCTTATTGTTCAATAAATGCCATTCAGTGAACAGTATACAACATATAATGCACCCTTATCTTGTGAGAGAAATGAGGAAAATTCATGGAATAAAACCACAGCAGCCTATTCAGTACTACCTTTCACAATGTGCAGGTTTTCCCCTTGTTAAAAGCACTGAGTCACACTATTATCCTTTTGGCGAACAACTTTTTGAAGAAATGCTGAACAAAATTTCTGCCGCACAGGAATATATATTCCTGGAGTTTTTTATTATATCCGACGGAAAAGCCTGGAAAAAGCTTGAACAACTGCTTATACAAAAAGCAAAAGCCGGTGTAAAGGTAAAAATAATTGTTGACAGTGCCGGTTGCTTATTTGTAAAACCTTATAATTTTAAAAAAACACTTAAAAAACACGGAATTGAGTACAGAGAATTTAACCCTGTCAGCTTGAAAATCTCTGCTCGTGTAAATTACCGCAACCACAGAAAAATTCTTGTCTGCGACGGCAAATACGCATTCTGCTGCGGTATCAATATTGCTGATGAATATATGAATATCAAAGAACGTTTCGGAAAATGGAAGGATACAGGCGTTATGGTAAGCGACACAGCAGCAGAAAGCTTTACCGCTATGTTTAACGGAATGTGGAGTTATCTTTCGGGGGATAACTGCGAATTGTTCTACAAAAACAAAAATTATGAACAATTTGAAAATATGGATTTTGTTCAGCCTTTCTCCGAAACTCCCCTTGATAAGGAATCTGTGGGGTTGAGGGTTTATTTATCCTTAATTAATAATGCAAAAAAGTCTGTATATATTACAACACCCTATCTTATCTGCAGTGAGGAAATGATAAATACACTGAAATTTGCTGCACATAGAGGGGTGCGCGTTTGTATTATAACTCCCGGTGTACCGGATAAAAAATATGTTTATGCCCTCACCCGCAGCCACTACAAGGAATTAATTGACTCAGGTGTTGAGATTTATGAATACACACCCGGTTTTATTCACCAAAAAGCCCTTATTATCGACGAAAAAACTGCTGTTGCTGGTACAATTAATTTTGACTACCGCTCAATGTATCTGCTTTTTGAATGTGCTTGTGTTTTTTATGGAGGAAATGTAACTTTGGAAATGACCGCTGATTTTATAAACACTTTAAAGGTTTCCACACAGGTAAAAAATAATGATTTAGTAAAAACAAATATAGTT
>JAZUOE010000158.1:0-15638 GCA_045604505.1 Ruminiclostridium sp.
AAGAGAGAGGATATAACCCGTTCAAGAACTGTCCCAGACGAGAAAATCGAAAGAAAAAATCAGGATGTTGTGGATTTCATTAAAGGAACAGGCTTGAGATTACACGAGATCAGAATGTTAGAAGGCAGAGATGTTTATAGGAATAAGAAAGGTCAGTTAATAGTCAAGGTAAGAAAAGGCAAGGGCGGAAAGAAACGTAAGGTTACAGTTCTTCCAGAATATGTAGATAAAATTGAGAGATTAGCGAGAAAAGTTAAGCCGAAAGAATTAGTTTTTAAGAAGGTTAGAAAGAACATTAATGCTCATTTTTATCGTGCGTGGTTTACTCAGGCGTGTTATAACATGTTGGCCAGACCGTTGGATTCACTCACAAAAAAAGAAAAATATTTTATGAGGAATGACAGAAAAGGTGACGTTTATGACCGTGAGACCATGGAGAAAGTAAGCAAGCAGCTTGGGCATAACAGAATTGATGTTATCGCCGGGCACTATTTGTACACTCCAAAGATGGCATAAGATAAATGTCCGCCTGTTTCGCTGGCGGAACAGGCGGACCACGTCGGATATTTCAATGTGTTCATACACATAGGTATATCTTTTTTCAATCATACACAAATGTATATACGGATATAGCTGTATGTTTTTATATATACGAATTCGTATATACTTTTTCATATATTTGTTCTCAGATATATGAAATATAATACACATTAACACATATCAGAAAGGTGGTAAAACCATTGAAAACTAATGTAAAAATCAACATCACAAAGGGCACCATTACCGATTTTATTGCTCGTAACACAAGGCTTAATCTAAAGGAACTTATCGAAAAAACGGTCATAAATTATGCTCATGGCAATTATGATAAGCACTTGTTTGCAGGCTTAGAACTCACCGAACCTAAAGAGAATATTCCGGGGTATGTTATGCTCGCTTTTGATTACAGTGATAAAGAAACAATCGAATTTCTTGAAAAGCTCCCGGACATAATCCGACCGAAGGTATGCCGTAATATTTTTGAAGTCTACATAGGCAGCGAACACATGGCTTTGCTTGCAACAAACGGTTGTTACATGCCGGAGAGAGCTACAAATGATAACGCTATTCTTAACTTGGGACAGATAATAGATTATGTTACAGCTAACAGTTCCTATGACACAACCGTAGGCAGGTTGATGCTGGGCTGTAACCAACACAAGAAAACCAAGAGATTTGTTTGCAATTTATTTGATAAGCTTAAAGAAAGTGGCATTTGTATCTGTAATCATGATGGGGTTGTTTATACGGAAGAGGCGTTTTTGAGTGGGGAGATTGCGAAGGAGAGTAAAATCAGAATGGTTACTTTTGATAAAATCCAAAAGAAGTACCATTCATCTGAAGATAAAAACATCACCGATAGCGAAGAATGTCTGTGATGCAGTTTGTCTATAAACTGAAAGTGGCATCATCAGTTATAATGATACCACTTTTTCAATAATCCGCTGCATTAAATTTTATAACATATTTGTGAATACTTCTTTATCACTATTCGTCTTTCAAGTAGCAAGGGCGATAATATTTTACTCAGATGTAACAAATGTCACCTCGTAAGGCTCCTTCGCCATATCGGAAGCCTTAAGGGAGATAACAAGTGTGTTATCTGCTGTGAGCATACCCTCGGTTACAGTGCCGCTCTCGTCTGTGAATGTGAACTTTCCGCCGTCAACTGTGTATGTACCGCTTGCGGAACAGCCGTCATACATAGTGCCGCCCATGTCAAAGCTTACGCTGTAGGAGAATGTTCCGTCCTCGCCGATGGTCGCTGTGTAGTTGTATACTACTGTGCCTGCCATGGGACTTTCCTTTGTGTAGCTTGCAGCATACGTACCTGACGCAATAGTAAAAGCATCCGTAGGTGCAATATCTTCAATATCTGTGGATGTTGTTTCCTCTGCCGGGGCAGAAACAGCCTCACCACTGTATTCAAGAACGATACCTCCAACCATGTCAGGGGAGATGGAAGCCTTACCATAGGGCAGGTCATTAAGTACCTTGAGAGTACCGTCAGCCTGAACAACAAAAGTGCAGCTTCTGTCATCGCTGCAAGTCATAGTGTAGCACTCGTCTGTAAGAGCATAAGTGCCTGTGCCCTTTTCTTCGCCTGCGTTGTCTGTAATGGTAAATGTTCCGTCTTCATTGAGGCTAAGTGTATAGTTCCATGTCATGCTGAATTCACCCTCGGCATACTCCGAATTTCCTGTATAAGCACCAGCCTTGAACTCGCCCTCATTTACAGCAATCTCTACGACATCACCTGCATCAGATGTTTCGGCAACGGAAGATGTAGTGTCAGCTGCGGAGGTAGATACGGAGGTGTTCGAGTTACCGCAGCCTGCCGCACAGAGCAGCATGCTTAAAATAAGTGTTGTTGATAAGATTTTTTTCATAATGTTGTTCTCCTGTCTTTATTATTTGTATTTTTGCCAAAGAGCCTCAAAAAGCTCTTTGGATTTTATCTCAATTACGCCTGCATCAGAACGGCATAAATAGATGGAAAGCGCTATCTTTTCATCCTCATTCACAAGGGCAACGCTAAGGCTTTCCTTACCGCCGCAGAGTACCTCTCTCACAAGAAACACCGCATACAGTGACTGTGTGAATATCAACGATGCAAGCGACATATCTCCGCTGTTGCGGTTAATTATTTTTGCTCCATGTTGCTCTGTCGCTGCCGGCAGTGGAGTCGTGAGTTGTAGAAGAACTCCTCCTGTGTCAATATGGAGCTTTATACATTCAAGCTCCGTCAGCTTATTGTATATTTCATCAAAATCATCCGCGGGCACAGAAACCGCCGTTTTCATAGCATCAAGAAGCTGCCACTCGGTTATTTTTAGTTCCTCTGCCACTGTGCGCAGATGTGCATCAGGATTTTTAGCATAATACTCCTCTATACGTTCGGGAAGCGATTTTCTCATGTGCGGATTTGACGGGTGAAGATGTTTTCTCTTCATCTCCTCCTGCATAAGTTTTACACATTTCGGAGCGGTATAGAATTCAGCGTGTGCCGCTATACATTCACGACATTTGCCGTAGTTTGGACATTGCGGCATACACGGACATTTCAGTTTTTCATTATCCATACATTCACCTGCTTTCACATAAATGGCATCTTGCAATGTGGTCGGTTCCTACCTCTGCAAACGGCGGCAGCGGTCTTGTGTGACAGCTTTCGCACGAATTCGGACATCTTCCTGCAAAGCGGCAGATATCGGGCGGGTCTATCGGGCTTCTTGCTTCGCCTGAAAGAATTATACGCTCTCGGTTTTCCGTTGGAGCAACCTCAGGAATAGCTGAAATCAACGCCCTTGTGTAGGGCGTGGCAGGCTGTGTGAATATCTCCCCTGTCGAGCCGCTTTCCATAACCTCTCCAAGATACATCACCGACATATGATTTGTAATATGTTTTATAAGCGAAAGATTGTGAGAAATGAAAAGATATGTAAGCTCGTACTCCTCACGCAGGTCTAAAAGAAGATTGCAAATCTGCGAATGTACAGAAACATCAAGCGCTGATGTAGGCTCATCACAGATTATCAGCTCTGCATTTGAAATAAGGGCACGAGCTATTGCGATACGCTGCCGCTGACCGCCCGAAAACTCGAATATATAGCGGTCGAGGTCATAAAGTGATAACCCCACCTTTTCCACGAGTGCGGCAGCTTTTTCACGCAGGATACGTTCATCGCGTTCGCCCGATATATAAAGCGGCTCAGATATTATCTGCCATACCGTAAAGCGTGAATTCAGGGAGGAATAAGGATCCTGAAACACCGTCTGGAGATGACGGCGTACTTGTTTCCATTCGCTTGACTTTGTCTGCGAGCTTATTGTATGCCCGAACATCTCGAATGAGCCTGATGTTATCGGCACAAAACCCAGCAAGGCATTAGCAAGGGTTGACTTTCCGCAGCCTGATTCTCCTACAAGACCATAGATTTCGCCTTTTTGTATCTCAATGTTTACATTCTGCACAGCGGAAAGCCGTGACGGCTTGCCGAACAAAGTCTTTCTTACCTTGAAATCCACAGTGAGGTCATTTGTTTTAAGAATTACTTCTCCCATAATTCCTCCGTTTCAAACCAGCAGCGCACCTTCCTGCCGTCACCTCTGTCAAACAATGGCGGCATCTGCTTCATACAAAGCTCTGTGCAATAACTGCATCTGTTTGAAAAGTAGCAGCCATCAGGTTTGTTCATAGGGTGTGGGACATTGTGCGGTATCTGCACAAAACGTTCCACCTTTCTGTCAAGGCTTGGAATAGTATCTATCAGTGCCTTTGTGTAAGGGTGCTGAGGATATTTCAGTATCTCGTCCACTGTGCCTTGCTCCACTATCTTTCCGCAGTACATAACGTACACCTTGTCCGCCATCTCACGCACTACACCGAGGTCGTGGGTTATCATCAGCAACGACATATTTTCTTTTTCGCATTGCTCAGAGATAAGCGCAAGTATCTGTGCCTGAATAGTCACATCAAGTGCAGTTGTAGGCTCGTCTGCTATGAGAAGCCGTGGAGAAAGCGAGGTTGCCATGGCGATAAGTATTCGCTGCTTCAGGCCTCCTGAAAGCTCGTGAGGATACTGCTCCGCACGCATTTCCGGGTCAGGTATCCCGACCTTTTTCATCATCTCAATGCTGTGTAGCCATGCTTCCTTTGGCTTCATTTTTTTGTGGTAGATGAATACCTCGTCAAGCTGTTCGCCGATAGTCATAACGGGATTGAGAAAGGTAGATGGGTCCTGAAATATCATTGCCATCTCCTCGGCACGAAGAAAAAGCATCTCATTTTCGCTTTTTTCAAGGATACTATGTGTCTTACCATCATGGGAAACAAATTCAAATCTGTCAGCCTTTATATATGCGGGCGGAGTATTCAGCAGCTTCATGCAGGCAAGTCCCGTAACGCTTTTGCCGCAGCCTGATTCGCCGACTATTGCGACCTTTTCACCCTCGCCGACTGAAATATCAACGCCCTCTACCGCACGGACAAAACCTTCCTCACTGCGAAAAAGTATTTTCAGGTTTTTTATATCAAGTACGTTCACTACCTTACTCCTACAATGTATTTTTCTTTAAGCAGAATCGCCTCGTCCTCGCTGATATCGGTAATATGTGCGAAAAGCTCCTCTGCCTGTACTTCGGGAGAAACACCCTTTGAGCGTATCTTTCTGTGCTTTATTCTCGGATTAAGAATCTCCTCAAGGGCATAGCCTATCTGCATAAAGCCAAAAACTGTTATAAATATTGCAACACCCGGGGCAATAACCCACGCCCATAATCCCGAAGTAAATGCGCTCTCCTGCGCCGCAACAAGTATCTTTCCCCAGCTCATAACCGACGGGTCGCCCAGTCCGATAAAGCTTAGTCCTGCCTCGGCTATCATAAAGCCTGCACAGGAAAGTGCACAATTCATTATTAGCAGATGAGATATAGCAGGCATGATGTGGCGGAACATTATATAGGTCTTTGAGCCGCCCGCAAGCTCCGCCGCACGGATATAGTTCATATTCATCACCGCAAGCACCTGTGCACGGACCATTCTTGCTGTACCGCACCAACCGATAAGCGTGAACACCGCTATCATCATCAGATAGCTTGATGAAAGGTTGCTCATTATCATCATAAGCGGCGTTGTAGGAATAACGAGCAGCACATTGATGATGTTGAGAATAACCCCTGCGCTCACCTTGCCGAAATATGCAGAAACTATACCAAGCGTAGCACCGAGTAGTGTTACGCAAATTCCCGTTGTCAATCCGATAACAAGAGATATTCTTGCGCCGTAAAGCACCTGCGTAAAAATATCTATACCGTTTTTATCAGTGCCGAGAATATGCTCGGCAGATGGCTTTGCCAAACCGTTTGCGATGTCATAATCGTCAAGCTCGTAGGGCGTCAGATACGGCGCAAATATCGCCGCAAGCACCACTATTCCCACAAGAATGACTCCGAGTCTGCCTCTGGGATTTTTAAACACCTTCAGCAGAAATTTTCCTGTACTTCTGACCACTGAGCAGATAATATCAATAATTTTTTTCATTACTTATACCTCTTTTACTCTGGGGTCGAATTTGTGATATACAAGGTCGGTGATGAAGTTGCATACTACTGTAATGACAGCGAACAGCAAGAGTATAGCCTGAGAGAGCAGATAATCGCCGTTGTTGCACGCGTCAAGCAACAGCTGTCCCATTCCGGGCCAAGAAAATATCTTTTCCATAAGCACACTTCCGCCCATAAGCCCCGCCATAGACATTCCCACATTAGTGATAAGCGGCAGAAGCGCATTCCTGAACGTGTGCTTATAAAGCACCACATGAGGCGGAAGTCCCTTTGCCCTCGCTGTTAAGATATAATCCTCATTAGTCACGGCTATCATACTGTTTCTGACAAGCAGTGCGTAGGAGATAACTCCCGAGAAAACTGAAATAGCAACAGGCAGAGCCGCATGATACGCAACATCTGCTATGTCCGCAAAAGGCACGGACATAAACAGTGCCGCTGTGAGTGCGGCAGGCACTCCGATAAAAATACAGAGCGATTTTTTTGTCACTGCCCTCAGTATCACCGACGCCACAACTCCCGCTGCAAGCACAATAAGGAACAATAGCCCGTTCATAGACAGCGTGTATCCTGCCGTCATCGCACCTCTGTACGGAAACAGCTTAAGTGTAAAACCAAACAACATAACCGTCACCATAGCAAGCCAGAATGACGGTATTGCTGTGGTAACTCCCGAAAGCCACATCAGTACCTTATCGGGAGCCTTGTCACGGTGTTTTCCTGCAATAACACCAAAAATTATGCCGAAAATCACAGAAAACAGCATTGACGATACAGTCAACACCATTGACCACGGAATACGGCTGAACATGACTGTCCATACCGACTCCTTGTAGTAATGCGACTCTCCGAAATCCAGTGTAAAGATTCGCCCTAGATAGTCAAAATACTGCACTATAAGCGGGTCGTTGAAGCCGTATTCCTCACGTATCTGTTCACGCAGAGCGTAGGCATCCTCAGGCACTCCCACATAGTAGGGCTGTGCAGGATCGCTGAATATCATTCGAGGAAGAAAGAAATTCAGCGTTATGATGATGAAAAGCACAAACAACGCACTTATCACCTTTTTGAGATAATAGCCTTTCAATATTCTTTCCTCCGTTAATTTTTAGTTATCTGTTTTATGCAAATAGCGGATAGAATAGCCGTTCCAGATAGACATTCCCTCTGCTTCTGTCCAGCCGTCCCATTTCTGATTACTGTAAAACGTAATAGTATTTTCAGAATACAGCGGTATCTCGATGCAAAGGTCTGCAATATATTTCTGAACATCACGGCAGAGTGCATATTGCTCATTCGTATCAGAGCAAAGCTCCATCTCGTTCATCATATCAATAAGCGTCTCGTCGATGAGACCGGAGTAATTGAACAGCCTTACACTTCCTGTCGCAGGGTAAACGCCGTAGCGTGCATTGAACATAAGCAGTTTATCGGAATTGTATGTAACTCTGTTTACTATCATATCAAAATCAGCATTGTTCTGTTGTTTGATATCCTCCGAATAGGTCGCTGTCGCCTGGTCATACTCGATAGTTATGCCTATCTGCTCCAGCTGCGTAGCGATGGATTTTACCGTTATCTCATTGTCGGGAGTAGCAAAAACAGTAAGCGTGATTCCACGGCTGCCATTCTCGTTCATCTTGTATGGTGTAGTATCGAGAAGGACGTTTGCCGCTTCAATATCCGTCTTGTGGTAGACATATCCGCCGTTTTCATCAACATAAGCGTGAGCAAAATAGTCCTGCACGAGTCCGTCGCCTACCTGTACGCCTTTACCATGCAGAACATCATCAATAAGCATCTGCTGGTCAAGACAAAGGGAAATAGCCTTGCGAATCTCATAAGAATAGCCGTCAAAGCTTCCTTCTTTAAATGCTCCGTAAGGTCCGACATTGAAAAGAAGCGTTGTGACAGTCTCGCTGGTGACCGCCGATACATTTACATTGCTGTAAGCGTCGTTGTTTTCAACAGCGTACGTCTTTGCTGATGTTACAGAGTTCAGCATAAGGTCAACACTGCCCTCGTTAAGTGCGTTGATAAGAACATCCTCATTGCTCATAAGTATAACTGAGATGTTTTCAATAGGTTCTCCCGCAAACATCTCTTTTTTGAGTGTTTCGTCATAATCCTCGCGCAGTGTTGCGGTGATAGAGCTGCCCTCAATGTAGTCACCCTCTGCTATGTAATAAGCACCTGTTCCGACAGGATTAAGATTCTTTTCCTTACCGGGACTACGGACAGTCTGCCAGATATGTTTCGGAATAATGACGATGGAGTTGCAGATAGTTTTCATTGAGGTGTAGTTGCCACTTGCAAGGGTGAGTACAAAGTCGCCGTCAACCACTTCACTCTTGTAATAATCAGTAAGGAAGTAAGCCTGACTTCCCAGCGCACCTGAATGCTTGATAATATAGTCAAAGGTGAACTTGATATCTTCAGCAGTGAATGGTGTTCCGTCGCTCCAGGAATGCCCCTCCACTACCTTGAAACGAAAGCGCATCCAATTTTCGTCAGGAACCGCAATGACCGCACGTTTCATAAATTCTTCCTCGGTCTCGGTAATTGGGTTTCCGCTCTCATCGTAGCCGAATTCAATGGATTCTCGCTCGCATTGCTCTTTCCACTCTTCCTCTGTCGGATTGAAGTATTCGTAACCGTAAACGCTCCCCTCTATCTTAGGGAACGCACCCTCACACTCAACAAGTCCGTCAGCGAATGCAAGTGGATTCAGTTCGGTATCCACAGGAGTGTACTCCGTTCCGTCAGGAAAAGTATATACCTCGCCCTCAACATAGTCCGCAGGCGCTATTGCAGAACCTAAAAGTGTGTTATAAAACAGGCCTACGAAAAAGGTCGCAGAAGCCTCCATCGAAGAATAGGGATTCAGATTTTTCGGAAGCTCTGTTGTACCTACACGCAAGGAATCAGCGTATTTATCCTCTCGCATAACGCAGGAAGAAAGCATTGCAGCGGCCATTCCTGCCGCCAGAATAACAGAAATTATCTTTTTCATACTAATAACCATCAATAAGGAATTTTTGTACCGAAGCCTATCTTGTTTGCGGAGTTATCAAATATCTCCTCTACAGTGAACTTATATGCGGGACGTGTTACCCAGCGTTCGATATTGGGAGTGTGGTAAACATCATGCTGTGCATTGATAAACTGCTGGATAAGTGGAAGTTCAAAGGGAGAGCATGAGCCCATTTCGTTATGTTCGCCTACTATCTCCATCTTGCCTCTCACTTCAAACGAGAGCATAGGCGGCTGATAGAAAAGCAGTGTCGCATCGGAATTTTCGCGGTAGTTTGTCCAGCTGTGCTTGAATGCCATCTCAACGCTGTAGATATGCTCAAAATCAACGGTCTTTTCCGCATCCTCGGAGTACAGCCATTTCAGCAGCAGTTGAAGTCCTCTGTTGCTATAACCCTTGTCGTCAGGGTCGTAGCTTTTTATGTGTTCAATATAAGCGGCAAGAGCCTCCTCCAGATATTCAGCCTTAGGGATAAAACCAATGCCCTTTACAGAGCCGTTAAGTCCTGCTGAACCATGGCTGATGAAAACTGGGTCATGAGAAGTGAACGAAAGAAAAATCTTCTCAGGGGACATTTCCTTGCCCTCCGCCAGTGCCTTTACAGTATTTCCTCTTGTTCTGTATGCCCAGTTAAAAAATCTGTTGAGTTCGCCTGTTTCAAGTCTTGCTCTTTCCATTATCATAAGCTCCTTTCAATTACTTTACTCTTATAAACGGTGCGTCTGTTGCCCGCATTGTAGCTTGTTGAATGTTAAAGGCTGTAGAAAGCTCGTTTTCAGTGTATCCTGTGCCGTTTGCGGTTTCATTTTCAGAAACTATCTCGCCTTCATCGGTAAGAATGTTGTAAGTGAAGGTGATATTCTCACCATCAGTGGTGTAAGTACCGTCAGTACCGCCCCAGACGTGCATTACGCTTGCAAGCTGCATAATGCTTACATCAAAGGTGCTGTCTTCCTTGAGGCAGAGAGAGTAAGCGTACACCATTGCACCCATGCCGCCGACCTTTGTCTTGTAACCCACATAAACATCACCATCCATATCGGCAGGCTTTGTTTCGTAGAAGCTTATCTTGCTCGGAGTGATGTCACCCAACAGATAGAACTTAGACTCAAATATACTGTCTATGATAACCGCGTTTTCTATGTTTGCGGTGGTTTCGCCGTAGGTGTAGTCAAAGGTGATGGTTTCGTCAAACTCCTCGTTTTCACCAAGAGAGTAGGTACCACTGTACTGCTCGCTGCTGTACTCGCCATTTTCAATAGAGCCTACATAAAACTCCGCTGTACCATCACTCATAAGGTTCATCAGCACACGGCAGCTTACTTCAGGCTCATCGTCGTCCTCGCCGCCAACGACATAGCCTGCAATGAAACTTCTGTCAACTACTGCTTCCGTTGCCGCCTGCTCTTCTGACTGACAGCCTGCAAAGGAAAGGCACATTCCTGCAGACAATAATATTGATACTATTTTTTTCATAGATACCTCCGGTTTTGTTAGTGTTGGCTAACCTATTTTCGTTATTTTAGGTTAGCCTAAGCTAACCTAATCTTAATATTTTAGAGAGCCTGTGCTCTCCGACCGTGGTATTATAGCATACGGGAAAATTAAAATCAACCAGTAGCCATAGCTAACATTTTCAGTTAGCTTAATTTTCAGTAATTTTGTATATTTTTTTCGCAGAAACTGAAATAAGCAATATGGAAAATCCACACAGTCAATCATCACCACTCCATTATCGCCTTCGACAGCTTTTGGTCAATATCAATTCTCGTCTCTTTGCACTCCTTCGGAAATTCTTTTCCTGCTTTAAAAGCAAAACGAACCATCAAGTCTATCAACAGAGAATTTGCAATTGTATGCGGAAAAGCAAAATGCGTTCCGTGTTTGTATACATGTGCTTCATATTCACATTCATGTGAAAGTGTATCAAGTCTTTCGGTCATTCTGCGGATATATCGGCAGGTATCCCACAAAACATCATCCTCTGCACCGATGAAGATTACCTTGCCCTTGATATTTTCAACCTTTATTTTTTCTTCCTCCTGAATCGGATGACGGCATTCCGATTCATCAAACAGCTTTCGTGAAGCTACTATATCTCCGCCCTCTTTTGATTCCTTTTCTATCATCTGCCAATATTCGGGGTGACGGTATGCATAAGGCAGATAAGGAAGCTGTTTTCCTCGGTAGGAAACACTGGATTCATTATCTCCCGGGCGTTCACGAGCGCCGTCAAGTCCGTCACGATAGAAGCCTTCCATAACAAAATCCGATGGGCTTATTGCAACTGTAAGCGTAATGTCGTGCAGATATGAAGCCGCAACGAGAGATAACATTCCTGTTGTGGATGCTCCTGCGATACCGATTTTATTATTGCCTTTCGATTTGAGATATGCAATAGCTTTTTCAAATCGTTCCAGAGGATAACTGTGATGTGAGTAGTCATTCTTGGCGGGCGACATTGTCATAACATTACAGCCTCTTTTAATCAGCCACTTTGCACCTGCCAGCGCCATAAAGTCGTCAATATTGTCGCCCAGCATAAGTATAACAGCCTTGTTGCTGTCCGACTTGCATTTGAAATACGCTCCGTAAAAGCCATCGTTTTCAACTGTAAAATATGTTTTTTTCATATTGTTTTCTCCTTTCAGCACACTATTCGGATTGACAGATAATAAGTTATAGATGTTATTCCTTTATTTCCGCAGCAAGAGGATTTTTCGTTGCTCCGATAATAATAATTATGCTGAATAAAACACACATCAAGATAATTTCTATTGCAAGTATCATAAACATAATCCTTTCTTTTAGTTAGCAATACCTAACAAGATATATTTTACACCTTTTTCCCGAATTTGTCAATTTATTTCCTGGTATAATATTGCTGTAAAATATTGACAAATTTTTCTTTTGATTTTTCACTTTTTGCCAACAATGTTATGAAAATCAAAAAATCATATTGACATTTACGGAGAAATGTGTTAGTATATACTTACAACATGAAACACCTGTGAGGGAGTAGTGGCACGAAAGTGTGACAAATCAACATACTGATTTTTACAAATCTGGTTTGTCTTAAATAACGAGACTCACGTATTGCTTAAAGCTGTACGTGCGTCTTTTTTTATCGGGTATAGCTTAAAGCTGTATCCGTTTTTTTGTTGTTTAAAATCAAAACAGAAGGAAGGCTACTATTATGTTTCTTGAAATCGGAAATGTCAGAAAAAGCTTTGGTGAAGGTGAAAGCAGAGTTGAGGTGCTTAAAGGTATTGATTTAAGCATTGAAAAGGGCGAAATCTGTGTACTCTTAGGACCGTCAGGTTCAGGTAAATCCACACTTTTAAACATTATCGGCGGTATTGACAACGCCGACAGCGGTTTTATCTCAATCAACGGAGAAAAAACTGCGGATATGAATGAAAAGGCATTATCTCTTTACCGCAGAAAGCATTTAGGCTACATATTCCAGATGTATAACCTTATCCCTAATCTTAATATCAAGGAGAATGTGGAGGTAGGTGCATATTTAAGCAGTAATCCCCTTGATGTTGATGAGCTTTTAAATACCCTCGGACTTTACGAACACCGCCACAAGCTCCCGAATCAGCTTTCAGGAGGTCAGCAGCAGCGAACTGCTATCGGACGTGCCATAGTCAAGAATCCTGATATTCTTCTTTGTGATGAGCCTACGGGCGCACTTGACTACAAGACCTCAAAGGAAATCTTAAAGCTAATTGAAGACGTCAACAAAAAGTACGGAAATACCGTCGTAATGGTAACACACAATGATGCTATCAAGAATATGGCGGACAGGGTTATAAAGCTCCGCGACGGTATGATAAGAAAGAATTATCTCAACGAAGAAAAAATCTCAGCAACAGAGCTTGACTGGTAAGCGGAAAGGAATGATTGAAATGAAAAATCCACTTATCAAAAGACTGCCGAGAGAGTTTAAGAGCGATTTCGGAAAATATGCGGTTATTTTCCTGTTTATGATAATAATGATTGGCTTTGTATCGGGATTTATGGTTGCTTCGGGTAGTATGAAAATTGCTTATGACGAGAGCTTTGAAAAATACAATATCGAAGACGGTAATTTTGAACTTTACAGCAAGGCTGATGCTGAAACGATTAAAAAGCTTGAAGAAGCAGACGTAAAAATCTACGAAAATTTCTACATTGAACGTGAAACAGAAAATGTAGACAGCACATTGCGTATCTTTAAAAATCGTGAGGAACTTAACAAGGTCTGCGTTATGGAGGGCGAATTGCCCGATAGTACAGACGAGATTGCAATTGACAGAATGTATGCTGACAACAACAGCCTTTCTGTAAACGACATGCTCATTATGGACGGAAATGAATACCAAATTACCGCCCTTGTTGCCCTCTCCGATTACAGTGCACTTTATCAGAACCCCTCGGATATGATGTTTGAGGCAATACAGTTCGGTGTGGCAGTGATGACAGAAGAAGGCTTTGATAAACTGGGAGAAACAGGTTTTCACTACTCTTACTCGTGGAAGTACAACAACCCACCTGCCGATAACATTGAGGCAAAGGAAATGGGCGAAGATTTCCTTGATGTAATCGCTGAAAATGGGGTTATTACCCAGTATATTCCTATGTATTCCAATCAGGCTATACAGTTCACAGGAAACGATATGGGACGTGACCGTGTTACCTTCACTGCTTTCCTCTACATAGTGATTGCAATTATCGCCTTTATTATGGCAATCACAACAAGCAATACCATTGCAAAGGAAGCTACCGTTATCGGAACTCTCCGTGCGTCAGGCTACACAAAGGGCGAGATTATCCGCCACTATCTTGCAATCCCTATGACGGTAATAATCGTTTCTGCGATCATAGGCAATATCCTCGGATACACAATTTTTATTGATGTTGCAGTTGATATGTACTATGCAAATTACAGTCTGCCGACTTTTGAGGTGGTATGGAATGCTGACGCATTTGTGCGTACTACGGTTGTCCCCGTTCTGCTTATGTTTGTAATAAACTTTGCAATTCTTGTAAATAAAATGAGCCTTTCACCTCTGAAATTCATCCGCCGTGATTTGAAAAAGGGGCAAAAGAAAAAGGCGTTCAAACTCAACACAAAAATCGGTATTATGCACCGTTTCAGACTCCGCATAATTTTCCAGAATATGCCTAACTATATCACTATCTTCGTTGGTATTCTCCTTGCGAATGTAATATTCTTACTCGGTATGGGATTCCCAGAACTTCTGAACAACAATCAGAAGCTCGTTACAGAAAATATGATTGCTGATTATCAGTATATTCTGAAAATGCCTGTTGAAACAGAAAGCGAATCCGCCGAAAAATACTGTGCAGGCTCTCTTGTTACAATCGAGGGCAAGTACGCAAACGAATCGGTAACTCTTTACGGCATTGCAGAAGACAGCAAGTATGTGGATATTGATACCGATGACGGCGTATATATTTCGGAAGCATACAGCAATAAATTCGATATAAAAACAGGCGATACAATCACCCTTAAAGAAGAATTCAGCTCAAAGGAATACAGCTTCAGAGTTGACGGAATTTATGACTACCCCACTATTATTTCTGTATTTATGAAACAGGATTATTTCAACGAGGTTTTCGGCAACGAGGACGGATATTACAACGGCTATCTTTCCGACGAGGAGCTTTCGGATATTGACGAAATGTTTATAGGTGCGAAGATAACCGAAGATGACCTTACAAAATTGGCACGACAGATGAATCACTCTATGGGCAGCATTATGAATATGTTCCTTTATTTCGGACTAGTGATGTTCATGCTGATAATTTATCTTCTTTCAAAAATCGTGCTTGAAAAGAATGCACAGTCCATCTCAATGACAAAGATTCTCGGCTACACAAACAGTGAAATAGGCGGTCTTTATATCGTCTCTACCAGCATTGTGGTTATCCTTTCATTCTTCGTATCAATGCCCCTGGTTGACACAATTATGAGATTTGTGTGCGAGGCGATTTTCTCCGCATATTCAGGTTGGCTACCATACGAGGTTCCGTTTATGGTTTACGCTAAAATCATTACTCTCGGAATTATCGCTTATGCTGTAATTGCCTTTATGCAGTTCAGAAAATTAAAGAAAATTCCTATGGATATGGCACTTAAAAATGTAGAATAAAAAAATTGGCGGACTTTCCGAATTACGAAAAGTCCGTCACTTTATTTTTTATCCTTTAACAGCGGAGTCATACTTTTTACGCAAATAGCCATTGTTGAGGCATTATGAAGAAGTGCCGACAATGACGGTGAAATCACGCCGCCGAAGCCAAGCAGAAGTAACGCTGTATTGAACCCGACAATAAACCGGTAATTAGCATTTATTCTCTGCAAAAGCCTTTCGCTCAGCATTCTGATTACTGCAAGTTCCGTAAGCTCTGCACCTCTGATTGTAATGTCAGCAGTTTCCTTTGCAATATCCGACGCGTCGCTCATTGCAACCGAAACGTCAGCCGC
>JAZUOE010000159.1:0-1643 GCA_045604505.1 Ruminiclostridium sp.
GACCTGTTTCAAAGTCAGAAAAAATTATCTTCCCTATCGCTGTTACCATAATAGTGTCTTTCATTGTACCTTCTGCCACTCCACTTGATGGTATGCTTATGCTTGGTATCCTTTTCAAGGGAAGCGGTGTTGTTGAAAGACTTGTAAAGACTGCTTCTAATGAGCTCATGAACATTGTAACTATCATGCTGGGTGTTACTGTCGGAGCTACCGCAACCGCTGCGACCTTCCTTTCTATCAGAACAATTCTTATCGTTGTACTCGGTCTTGTTGCTTTTGGTATTGGCACTGCCTGCGGTCTGCTTCTTGGTAAGCTTATGTGTAAGCTTTCAGGCGGCACAATCAACCCTCTTATCGGTTCTGCCGGCGTATCCGCAGTTCCTATGGCTGCTCGTGTATCTCAGAAGGTTGGTCAGGAAGAAAATCCCTCCAACTTCCTTCTTATGCACGCTATGGGTCCTAACGTTGCAGGTGTTATCGGTTCTGCTGTTGCAGCAGGTGTGCTTCTTGCAATCTTTGGTTAATAAAAGTTATAAAAAAACAAGGTGTCATAGACACCGTGTTTTTTATTCAGAAAGATATTCTTCTTCATGTTTGGGTGGACACATATAGCCTCCCTGAACAATATCAAGGCCGTACGAAGCTGCTGCATCAAGCTGCGGCTTATACTCTATATTTTTTACAATTATACCGATATTCCTGCTGTTGGCCAGATATACGGTCGTCTTTACCAGTTCTTCATCAAAGCTATCACCTGAATTAGTAATAAAACTACTGCTTACTTTTATTATATCAATATACGAAAACTTGAGTGTGTTAAGCGGCAGATATTCGTTTCCGAAACTGTCAATACATATAAGTATTCCAAGTTTCTTCAATTTTCCAAGAGTTGACGACGTTTCGTTATAAGCAAGCAGATGTGCGCTTTCAGGAATTTCAACCATAAAAGAAGACGGAGAAAGCCCCGTTTCATTAAGCGCATTCTGAACAACAGTTGATACAGAACCGCCCTGTAAATCATGAACTGTAAGGTTGACACTTACCTTTACATCATTCCCGTGTTTCTCCTGCATTTTTTTGCAGAACCTGCACGCCCGCGGTATTACCCAGAAGTCGATAGCAGTATCAAGCCCTACTTTTTCCATAAGCCTCATAAAGACTCTTGGCGAAATATAGCCTGAATTATCGCTTCTCCAACGAAGTAATGTCTCATAATGATGAACAACATCGCCATTTTCAAAAACAGGCTGATATGTAAGCTCAAAATTCTTCATACCGTCAGCTATACAACGTCTTAATTCCTGCTCAAGATTATATACATCACCTGAAGACTTGCGGAATTCGTGATTGAAGAAAGCAAAAGAATTTCGTCCGTATTCATTGGCACGATAAAGAGAAAGCGTTACAGCACGATACAAATCCTCGCACTGATTTACCGATTCATCAAATACAGCCACACCTATTGCTGCCTCTGCATATTGATGAACATTATCTATAACGAACGGCTCCTCAAAACGGTCCAGGATTTTTTGCGCTGTCAGCTGAGCCTCATCAGGTTTGAAATCATTAAGTATTATAAACATAATACTTCCGGAATAGCGATATACATACTGACCGCCCACATCATCTGTTTCAAGATACTG
>JAZUOE010000160.1:0-2484 GCA_045604505.1 Ruminiclostridium sp.
AAGGACTACAACGGCAGGGAAAAAGGCTTGCTCCGTGAAGCTATGGCGGATTGGCTGCCTGAGCGTGTTCTCCGCAGAAAGAAAAGCCCATATCCGAAAACTCACAACCCTGCATTTCTCACCGCCGTATCTGAAAAACTCCGTGAAATCCTGTCAAATCCCACTCCGCTCACAGATATCGTGAAAAAAGAGGCTCTGGAACAGCGTCTAACCCATTCGGTGCATATCCCGTGGTATGGTCAGCTTATGAATCTTCCACAGACTATAGCCTACTTTGTGCAACTCGACTATTGGTTCAAAAAATATAATATTAGTCTTAAATAGGTTTAGAGTTGTCAAACAAACCGCCTTTAGTTGTTTTTACCCTGCATTGTCTTTGTTACATTTCTACAATGCAGGGTTAATTTTGATGTTAAAATTATTACTATCATTCATAAATTAAATAAAATTTTAGAAATCTATCAAAAAAATGTTGCAGTATTTCAAAAAATATGTTATAATGTATCTACGATAATATGGCACGATATCGCATATTAATAATTATGTTTTCTGATGAGTGTATGTCACTTAAAAAGTGACGGAAAAATGCAGTTTAAATGGTGGAAAATCCTTATCACTAATACCATTTGTATATAATTTGGTTAATATTGATAAAAATACTACCATTATTTAAGTCAAAAACACAATTGAAAAATTAAGTCTAATATGTTATAATAATTATATTAGGGTAGTGCGTATATATGTGCCCCTGTACTCATGGATTCCGGACACGGTATCGGGGTACGTATCAAAAAACACGGAGGTGGTTTCATGAAGAGTTATTCCTACATTGCTCAGGACGCCCGAGGCAAACAGGTAAAGGGTAAGGCTAACGCCGAGAATGAGCAGGAATTCCTCGAAAAGATGAAGGAACGAGGTCTTTTTATCAAAGATTACGGTGAAGAGGTCGGTACTTCAAAATCAATCTACAAGTTCAACACGAAAGAACTTGCATTTACCTGCCGACAGTTGAGCGCTATGCTTACTTCGGGACTTACCCTCGTAAAGTCAATTGACATTATGAGAAACGAGCAGGAGAATGAAAAGGCAAAGGCAATCTGGCAGGACATTTACGAAAATGTTCAGAAGGGTGAATCTTTCTCTTCAACTCTGGAAATGCACAGAGGTTCATTCCCCGACTTCCTTATTTCAATGGTCGGCGCCGGTGAAGCCAGCGGTTCCCTTGACGTAATTATGACTCGTCTTTCGGAACAGTACGCAAAGGAAAACAAACTTGCAAACACAGTAAAGGGTGCTATGGTTTATCCTATAATCCTTGCTGTACTCTGCGTTGTTGTTTGTATCTTCCTCTTTACGTTTATCATGCCTGCATTTATTGATATGTATGAGGATCCAAGTCAGATGCCATTTTTGACTAAGATTCTGAAGGCTATTTCAGACTTCCTTAGAACAAAATGGTACATACTCATTGTTCTTGTTATTCTTGCTGTCCTTGGTATCAACTATGCGTTGAGAGAGCCAAAGATTAGATATAAGATCGACAGAATGATACTTAAAGGACCCGGCTGGGGACCACTCGTTACAAAGATTTACACAGCACGTTTTTCAAGAACCCTTTCTTCACTTTATTCTAGCGGTATTCCAATGGTTGAATGTATCCAGAGAGCTTCAGCAATACTTGGAAACTTATATGTTGATGAGAAGTTTGAAGGTGTTATTGATGAGGTTAAACAGGGTGAAACCCTTTCAGCAGCTATTACAAGAACAGAAATCTTTGAGTCTATGTTCTGCTCTGTAATCTACGTTGGTGAGGAGTCAGGTGCTCTTGACTCAATCCTTGAAAAGACTTCCGACTACTACGAAGAAGAATCAGATTCAGCTGTTGAGCGTCTTGTTCACATGGTTGAGCCTATCATGCTCATATTCATGGGTATTATCATAGCCCTTGTTGTTTGCGGTATTTACCCCGCACTCTACGGCGCTATGGAAGGTATGGAAAACGAATAAACACGGAAAGGTGGAAAAAAAGAAAATGCTTTCATTTGATATTACGGATAGAAATATACGTGTCGTTAAGGGCGTTGAGAGTAACGGAAAAATAAAAATCAGCTCTGCGGCAACAATCAATCTTGAGGAAGGGCTTATTGTAAACGGACACGTTAAAGAACCCGCAAACGTAGCTACACTTATTCATGGTGCGCTCAAGAAAAACAGAATGCCTGACAAGGAGGCAATCATTTCTGTTTCCTCAAACCTTACAATCTTCAAGGAGCTTGTTGTTCCAAGAGTAAAACCTCAGGATATGCAGAGAACTGTTAAGCAGCAGATGCAGGCAGAACTCAGCCTTGATGATACATTCTCAGTTACATATGTTATCGTGGGTGACGCTGCTGAAAACGGCGACAACGGCGAGCCAATGATCAAGGTGCTTGCTACAGCTTGTCCTTACGAAATCGTTAACAGCTATAAGGAAGTTTTCAAGCT
>JAZUOE010000161.1:0-2689 GCA_045604505.1 Ruminiclostridium sp.
TTCCTCTTTATTAAAGTCAGTTTCAGTTGTAATCATACCATTCATTACACCCTTTTCACGTATAATCCTGGTAAGACAACGTGTATCAATATCGTATAAACCGATTACATTATGCTTTTTCATAAAGTCATCAATTGTATATTTACATCTGAAATTTGAAGGTTCTTCACAGTATTCTCTTACAATATAACCGCTAATCACACTATTATCAGATGCATAATCCTCGTCATTGGTACCATAGTTACCTATAAGTGGGAATGTCTGAGCAACCAGCTGACCGCAGTAGTTAGGGTCTGTCATTGTCTCCTGATAACCTACCATTGTAGTTGTAAAAACAACCTCACCAATAATAGTTCCCTCACAGCCAAAGGATTTTCCTTCAAAAACTGTTCCGTCAGCCAAAATGAGGAATGCTTTCTTTGCTTTTGTAAAATCCATTCTGTCCTCCATTATATATTATTTTTTATTTCAACCATATAAAATCAGTTGGGAAGCTTAACTTCTCCTACGAAAGACATTATTTCATCACGCATTCTTACTGCCTCACGATAAGCAGCACCTGCATAATCCTTTTCATCACAGCCTTCCTTCTTATATGCACACATAATACCTCTGGAACTGTTAACGATACCGCCAAGACCATTTTTATCAAAAGCAGCAGAAATGTCCTTAGCAGATGCACCCTGCGCACCATATCCAGGAATAAGGAAGAATGTTCCGGGTAACTTTGCTCTGAGTTCGGCAATCTGTTCGGGATATGTGGCACCTGCAACAATACCTACACCGGAATAACCGTATTGACCCATAAGATCCTTGCCCCAGTTTTCACACATTTTACCCATCATTTCATATACAGGCACACCATCAATAAGCTTATCCTGAAGTTCGCCTGATGAAGGGTTAGATGTCTTTGCTAAAACAAAAATGCCTTTATCATACTCATTACAAATCTGAATTAAGGGCTTGATACCATCTGTTCCAAGATAACCATTTACTGTAAGTGCATCAGCAACAAAAGGAGAGTATTCCTTACTGCCGACCTTTACCTTACCAAGATGAGCAATAGCGTAGGCCTCCATTGTTGTTCCGATATCATTTCTCTTACCGTCTGTAATTACATACATACCCTTTTCGTGAGCGTATTTTTGTGTTTCATAAAGTGCCTTAACACCTTCTGTACCATACATTTCATAGTAAGCAGCCTGAGGCTTTACAGCAGGAACAATTTCGCATAAAGCATCAATTAACCCCTTGTTGTATTCTAAAATTGCATTTGCAGCACCCTCAAGCGTTTCTCCGTATTCACCGAAAGCCTTCTGCTTGATGTACTCGGGTACAAAATCAAGCTTGGGGTCCAATCCGGCAACTGTAGGGTTTTGCGTTCTTACTATTCCCTTAATTAAAGCATCAAAAGACATAGTTTTTTCTTCCTTTCTTTGTATTTATTTTATAATTATTTAATTATCAACAAAAACAACTTTACCATTCACGAGTGTATATTTAACCTTACCTTTGAATGTCATACCTTTAAAGCAGGTATTTTTTGATTTTGAATGTAATTTCTCTGGGTCAACAGTCCATTCTTCATTAAGGTCAACGATAGCAATATCCGCTACATTTCCCTTTTCTAAGCTGCCGCCCTCTATACCAAGAAGTCTTCTAGGGGTTTCGCACATCATTCTAACAATTTTCATAAGGCTCATTCTTCCTGTATGATACAATTGTGTAAGAGTTACCGCAAGTGAAGTTTCGAGTCCAACGACACCATTTGGAGCCTTTTCAAAATCAGCCTTCTCCTCACTTGTATGGGGAGCATGGTCTGTAACAATGCAATCTATAGTGCCGTCAACAACTGCCTCAGTAATTGCCTTTAAATCTTCCTCACACCTAAGAGGCGGGTTCATTCTGTAATCAGCGTCACGAGAAAGCAATTTTTCTTCAGTAAGTGTAAAATAATGAGGAGCAGTTTCACTTGTTACCATTACGCCGCGTCTGACCGCATCTCTTAAAAGCATTACAACTTCCTTTGTAGAAACGTGAGCAATGTGAATCGGCATTTCCAAATCGTTAGCAAGTTGAATTTCTCTGCCGGTTATAATATTTTCACTTGAACGGCTCATGCCCTTTACTCCAAGCTCACGGGCGATTTTTCCCGCATTTATTATACCGCCGTTTATTATGTCCAAATCTTCACAATGAGAAATAACACGAAGTCCTGCATAATGCGCCTTTATCATTCCCTCACCCATTATACGAGCATTCTTTACAGGTCTGCCGTCATCAGAAACTGCAACCGCACCGGCTTTTTTTAATTCCTCGAAATCACAAAGCTCTTCGCCCTTCAATCCCTTTGTTATACAGCCAACAGGATATACCTTAATTTTAGCATCCTTAGCTTTTTCCACAATATATCTGATTGTTTCAGGATTATCACATACAGGCGTTGTATTGGGCATACATGCTACTGCTGTTACACCACCTGCTGCTGCCGCCTCAGAACCTGTAATAATATCTTCCTTATGAGTCTGGCCTGGGTCACGGAAATGAACGTGCATATCACATAATCCGGGAATTACAGTAAGACCTGTACAATCAATAACCTCGTCAGCCTCAACGTCAATCTTATCAGCAACCTTTACAATCAATCTATCTCTGATAAGAATATCCTTAATTCCTTCAACATGATTTC
>JAZUOE010000162.1:0-8023 GCA_045604505.1 Ruminiclostridium sp.
ATAGTATCACGGATTATTGCCTGAACATCTTCTGATTGAAGTGCTTCTTCAATTTCCTCTTGAGTGAAGGTGTCTGCAATACTGCTGTTAAGACGATAATTCACCTCGCCCTTAATTCCGATATTCTGTATTTCAGAAATATCAGAAAACGAAGGGTCAAGCAGTACATATAATGTAAAAATAAGGTCATCAGCGTCAAGAACTTCACCGTCGCTGAATTTAACACCATTTTTTAATGTAATATCGTAAGTCGTTTCGTTGTTTTCCTCATTATAATTTTCTACAACATCGGAAATTCCTGTATATGTGTAATATTTTCCGTTATAAATTCTGCTTTCACCGTTTATACCGGAATTTATTATTCTTCCATTTCGGTCATGTGCAAACAGCTTAACACCTGTCAGCTGATTTAAAAAGCTCTCTGCCTCTCCATTCTGATAAAATGGACTGCATACGGTACTGTATTCCGCAAGTGCAACCGTAAGAGGCTTTGGTTCTTCCTTCGGGAGAGTTTCCTCTTCACTTGCAAGAGCGGCAAGTGTTGTTGACGGTGCTGTTTCGGTATCTGAAACCGTAGTGGTTGTTGTATCTGATGTCTGCTGAGTCTGAGTCGGCTTATTATCTGCACAAGAGGTCAGCATAACACAAAATGCCATAAATAAAGCGGGAATTTTATAATTCTTTCTTTTCAAATACATTCCTCCATTTCTAAGTTTTGTAGTATTATATACCAAAAACAAGAAATTGTCAAACAAAAAGTGGCTTTATAGCCTTAAATTTCATTTAAAATTGCGACTTTTGTCACAATTTGTTTATTAAATTACACAATTCTGAGGTGTTCCCTCAATAAATGCCCTTACATTATCAACTACTATTTCAACAAGTCTTTTTCTTGTTTCAAAAGCTGCCCACGCGATATGAGGTGTAATTATACAATTTTTAATATTGTATAATGGGCAATCCTCTGTCATAGGTTCTTTAGCAAGAACGTCAAGACCTGCACCCATAAGCTTTCCACTGAGCAGCGCGTCACGGAGAGCATATTCATCAACCACAGGTCCTCTTGATGTATTGATAAAAACTGCTCCGTCCTTCATTTTTGCAAAGGTTTCCTTGTTCATTAAGCTGACAGATTGCTCATTGAGAGGGCAATGAACCGAAACAACATCGCTTTCCTCAAGAAGTTGGTCAAGGCCTACAAACTTAACTGTGTTGTCGTCTTTAACTGTCCTTGTATAAACCAGCACATTCATGCCAAAAGCATTAGCTATTGCTGCCACACGACTGCCGATTTTACCATAGCCGATTATACCCATAGTCTTACCAGCAAGGTTGAATATAGGGTACGGGAAATATGAAAATGTGGGGCTTTTTTTCCAGTCACCGCAATTCACGGAGTTACGGTATTGGGATAAATTGCCGAAAAGCTCCAGAATAAAAGAAAATGTCAGCTGTGCAACACCGTCTGTAGAATATCCCGGAACATTGCAAACAACAATCCCCTTTTCCTTAGCGCACTCCAAATCAACATTATTGCACCCTGTAGCAAATAAACCAACATATTTAAGAGAAGGAGCTTGTTCCATTACCTCTCTTGTTATAGGAGTTTTGTTGCAAAGCACAATTTCAGCGTCACGAATGCGCTCTACTACTCTTTCAGGTTCAGTAATGCCATAACGTTTTACCTCACCAAGCTTTGCAAAATCTGAAAAGCCAATGTCGCCTGTTGTAACTGTATCACTGTCAAGAATAACTATTTTCATATTGTCCCCCATAGTCACTGCATAGCAGGTATTGAATATAACCATTTAATTATACCATAATATTTTGTAAATATCAACTGCAGAGGCAATAAATAGTAAAACTAAAGCCTTTTTATATAAAAATTATGTAATATTTCATTGACTTTATTGAAAATATATGTTATAATACGTTAAAAGGCAGAATATTGCCACTTATAGATATATTACATATTAAATGCATTTTATTTTTTACGCAGGAACAGGAGAATAGCAAAATGAGTGAATCAAAATTCGAATTTGACAGAGCGTTAAGTAAGCTCAACCACAGTATTATGAAGTTAGAGGAATTAACACTGTGCGTTGACAGAAACTTAAATCTCACAATCAATGAACTTCATCTTCTTGAATGTATCCAGATGGCTACAAAGGGCGAAGAAGGTCCCACAATCAGCACTATTGCCGCTGAATTAGACATCACACGTCCTTCAACCACCGTTGCTGTAAACAAATTAAAAGAAAAGAAATATGTTGAAAAAATCGGCTGTGTTAACGACGGACGTTCAGTTCGCATAAAGCTCACACCTAAGGGCAAGAAGGTTTATGCACTTCACAGCGAATATCATAATAATATGGCTGACGCACTTAATGCTTGTTTCTCTGATGAGGAAAAGAAAGCTTTTATGGAATCACTTAAGAAAATCGGTGATTTTTATGATGCTAAGCTGGAAGAAAAAAATAACGACGATGACATTGATTTTTAATTCTATTCGTTAATACCAAAAAAGCGGATTTACTCTGTAAATTCGCTTTTATCGGGAAATATCTTTTGACGCTTTAAACTCAAAACGCTTTAACTTGTTGAAATAAGGGCTAACCCTTAAAATAATATAATTACCAGGAAGGACAAAAGATTATGGGAATGATTTTTAACAGAAAGCTCCCTATTCCTAAGGAAATCAAAGAGCTTTACCCTCTTACCGAGAAAATCGCTAAGACAAAGAAAGAAAAAGATAAGGAAATTGCCGATATTTTTGAAGGAAAAGATAATAGATTTTTACTCGTTATCGGACCTTGTTCCGCAGATAAGGAAGAGCCTGTTATCGACTATATCAGCAGACTTGCAAGAGTTCAGGAGCAGGTTAAGGATAAGGTATTCATTATCCCCAGAATTTATACAGGTAAGCCACGTACCACAGGCGCAGGATACAAGGGTATGCTGCATCAGCCTGACCCTACCAAAAAGGAAGATATGCTTGAGGGTCTTATCTTAGTAAGAAAGCTCCACGCAAGAGCAATTGAAGAAACAGGTTTTGTTTGCGCAGATGAAATGCTCTATACAGAAAACTACCGTTATATTTCCGACTTAATCTCTTATGTTGCAGTTGGCGCACGTTCTGTTGAAGACCAGCAGCACAGACTTACAGCAAGTGGTATGGATATCCCCTGCGGTATGAAGAACCCCACCAGCGGCGACATCTCCGTAATGCTCAACTCTATTACAGCAGCTCAGAGCGCTCACACCTTCCTTTTCAGAGGTTGGGAAGTTAACAGTACAGGTAACCCTTACGCTCACGCTATTCTTCGTGGATATGTAAATAAACACGGTGAGGCTATTCCTAACTACCATTACGAAGACCTTAAGCACTTAAGTCAGCTTTATAATGAAAGCGGCTTTGTAAACCCCAGCGTTATTGTAGACTGCAACCACTCCAATTCCGGCAAAAAGTATCTTGAACAGATTCGTATTGCTAAGGAAGTGCTTTACAGTAAGCGTCACGATAATGACCTTAACGGACTTATCAAGGGTCTTATGATTGAAAGCTACATCGAGGACGGCACACAGAAGGCTGAAGAAGGTGTATACGGTAAGTCTATCACTGACCCCTGTCTTGGTTGGGAAAAGACAGAAAAGCTTATTCTCGATATTGCAGACGCACTTTAATTTAACAAGACATCAAAGAAACACGGCACACCTACGTATGTCGTGTTTCAATCATTATATACACATTTTTTCGCTTTAAAGGAGCCATACAATGGAACTTCCAATTGAATTCAAAAACGTCACCGAGAGCTTAACAACACATATTCCTCTTAAAAAGCTTATATCTGCCGCCAACACTATATCCGAACGCTACAGAAACGGTAGCGGCGCAGGAAAAAGCCTTATTACAAATGAAACTGAGGCTGCCGCTTACGCAGTTATGCGAATGCCCGGAACCATCGGCGCGTCAGGGAGTGCCATGCAGTACGCTGCTGAAAAAATCAGCGAAGAAATATACACAATGCTGGACGTTGGCGCAGGTACCGGTGCCTGTTGCTGGGCAGCGGCGGAAGTTTTCCCCGATATAGAGAAAATAACCTGCCTTGAACGTGAAAACGCAATGCTCTCCTTTGGTAAAAAGCTTATGTCAGAGGGAGATTTCCCTATAGAATGCAATTGGCTTGACTGCGATATAACCTGTAATTTTAATCAAAAAGCTGACCTTGTAACCGCCTCATACGTTATGAATGAACTGACAGCAGAAAACCGCCACAAATTAACCGCCGCATTATGGAATGCCACTGAAAAACTGCTGATTATTATTGAACCGGGAACACCTGTTGGCTTTGCAAATATTAAGGCAATCCGTCAGCAATTAATTGACTCAGGTGCCATTATTGTTGCTCCCTGCCCCCATAATCAAAAATGTCAGTTGTCTGATGATGATTGGTGCCATTTTACAGCACGTGTTTCCCGCACAAAGTTACATAAGCAGCTAAAAGGCGGCGAAGTTCCATACGAAGACGAGAAGTTCACCTATATTGCCGCTGCAAAAATAAATGCTGAGCCATGTAAAGCACGTATACTCCGCCACCCAAAAATTGAAAGCGGAAAAATCACTCTTAAGCTTTGTTCATCAGAGGGAATAGCTGAAAGAATGGTTACGAAAAAAGACGGTCCTCTTTTCAAAAAGGCGAGAAAATCAGATTGCGGGGACGAATTCCAATAAAAAACTCCCGCATAAACGGGAGCTTGATATATTAAGCCAATATGGCTGATTTTCAGGCGAAACTAAATCGATAAGCCGAGTTCTGTCGTTGGGTGAACATCTATCTAGTCTTACCGTCGCCGATAAGCTCAAGCCGCCTTAATCGAAGTGCGCCGAGCAGACGCATTACTCTCCGAACCAATCGGCGTTGCATCGAATAGGGTTTACATAGCAGCGGCATCTCTGCCGCTCTGGTGAGCTCTTACCTCGCCTTTCCATCCTTACCTGTAAACAGGCGGTATATTTCTGTTGCACTTGCCCTAAGGTCGCCCTCGGCTGCCGTTAACAGCTATCCTGCTCTGTGATGCTCGGACTTTCCTCAGGAATTACTTCCCGCGTCCACCTGATTTAGTTTACCGATAAATTATATCACTTTAAATTCCTTTTGTCAACCGGATATGGAGGTATAAAATGAAAAAAACAGTAAAAATACGTTTTATTACTGCTATTATTTTAACCGTCACTGCCGCTGCTGCAGAAATTGCCGCTTATAACAGCACAGATTTTGCAAACTGGTATTCATTCACTATCTATCCTGTAATCCAAAAGATTTTTTCCTTCATATCAGGAATTTTCCCTTTCTCAATTGCCGAAATAATAGTAATTCTTCTAGCCGCAGGTGCAATCGGACTTGTTATTTTCGGGATTGTAAAGCTCGTTCTTAAAATCATTAAGAAAAACAAAAGCGAGAAAAAGCCGCATAAACCCTTAATTCTTTCGATTGTTTCTACCTTGTCCCTTATCATTTCTGCAATAGCCTTTGTTTTTGTCTTTAATTGCGGCATTAACTACTACCGCTCCCCTTTTTCAGCTTACAGTGGTATTGAAATCGAGAAATACACTCCCGAACAGGTTTGCGAGGTGCTGGAGTATACCATTGCTAAAACCAACGAACTAGCACATCAGATAGAACTGAACGAAAAGGGGATTTGTATACTCCCCGAAAATCATCTTGATGAAGAAACTGCTGCAATGAAAAAACTTTCGCAGAAATACCCTGAAATGAATGCTTATTATCCTCACGCTAAGCCTGTATCGATTTTATCCCCTTTGTGGTGCTATACAAAAATCGTAGGTATGTTTGTTCCTTTTACAATGGAGGCTAATTACAATACCTATGATACCCCCGAATCTATAGGTCACAATATCTGCCATGAGCTTTCTCACCTGACGGGATTTATGAGAGAGGACGAGGCAAATTTCATCTCATACCTTGCCTGTCGTGAGAGCGACAGTGCGTACCTGCAGTTCAGCGGTTATCAGGCTGCTATGAATTTCCTTCTGAATGCTTATTATCCCGAAGTAGAAAGTGAGGAATATGCAAGGGTATATTCACTCATTGACCCTATAATTATTGAACATAACAGAAATTCAAGAGAATATTGGTCAAAATATGATACTCCCGTTGCTGTTGCCGCAGATACAATTAATGATACATATCTCAAAATCAACAATCAGACCGACGGAACAAAAAGCTACGGCAGAATGGTTGACCTTGTAATTGCCGAATATTATCATACAAAAGGAGAATAAAAATGATTAAACCTATAATAACAGACTTGTTTTTCTTACAGCAAAAATCCGTTCCCGCAACTAAAGATGATATGCAGGTTGTAACCGACCTGCTTGACACAATAAAAGCTAATGCTGAACGCTGTGTTGGTATGGCAGCAAATATGATTGGTGTAAATAAAACTATTATGGTTATTCAAACCAAAAACGGATATGAAGTCATAATTAATCCACAAATCTTAGATATATCCTGTGTTGAATACAAAGCAATAGAGAGCTGTCTTTCTTTAGTGGGTGAACGTACAGCTCTCAGGCGGAGAGGACTTCTGTTAGAGTATTACGACATGAATTGGAAAAAGAAACGAAGAGAATTTAACGGTTTTGAGGCACAAATAGTTCAGCACGAAATGGACCATTTTGATGGCATAATTATTTAAGGAGTAACGATATGAAATTTCACACCTTTGGCAGCGACAAAAATCCACCTATTGTTCTTATTCACGGAACATTAACCCCTTGGCAGGTATGGGAAAAACAGATTGAACATTTTGAAAAGAATTATTATGTTGTCGTACCCGTTCTTGACGCACACGACGAGGAAAAAGCAACCGAATTTCTTTCGATTGAACAGCAATCACAACAGATTGAGGATTATATTATAGAAAACCTGAATGCTGAAGTTTTTGCTGTATGCGGAATATCAATGGGCGGTGCGATAGCAAGTATAATGTGGCGAAACGGAGTTGTGGGCATAAAAAATCTTATTATGGATAGCGCACCTATTATGCCTATGGGAAAAATACCTGCAAAGGTAATGACAAGCAACTACATAAATATTATCAAAAATTCAAAGAAACGCAATCAAAAAACATTGGAGAATTTTAAAAAGCATTTTCTTCCCGAAAAATACCTTGAATCATTTTTGAAAATCGCTGATAATATGTCAGAAACAAGTATTAAAAATATGATAAACTCTACCTGTCAGGCAGAACTTTGTCTTGGAATCCCTCACGGTGAAACAAATATCCTGTATATGCACGGAACAAAGGGAACTGAGTTTTTTCAGATGAAATGCTCTGCACATCTCAAAAAGCATTACCCTGAGTCAAAGGTTATTTGCTTTAGAAAAACAGGACATTGCGAGGCAGCAATTTATAAGCCGGAAAAATGGCTTGAGGTTGTTGATAAATTTTTTAAGAAAGAGGAAGGCACTGATGACGAATGAAAGTAAAACATTGTTTATTCCGCTTTACGGAAAAGCACTTATGAGTAAAGAGGGATTCTTTTATGACGAGGTTGCAGAAAGAATTGTTGAACATGAAAAGGAAAATTTAAAAAACGTGGACCATTCACGCAAACTTGCAATATACATGGCTATGAGAGCAATGCAGTTTGATGAAATTGCCGAAAACTTTATAAGAAATAACACATTCAACCTGATAATCAATTTAGGCTGCGGATTAGACACCAGAGTCAGCAGGATTACAAGCTACCATTTATGGTATGACCTTGACTTTCCTGATGTTATCGAGTTAAGAAAAAAATATTTACTTGACGGCAGATTTAACAAGACAATTCCCTCTTCGGTAACAGATTTTAAGTGGCTTGATGAAATTGAGTACAAAAACGAAAGCGTCCTTGTCTTAGCAGAGGGCTTAAGTATGTATCTTTCTGAACAGGATATAAGAAATCTTATGGAGCAATTCAGCCGTAAATTCAACAAAACAATGTTTGTTTTTG
>JAZUOE010000163.1:0-11944 GCA_045604505.1 Ruminiclostridium sp.
GGTATCCAGAGAAGCGAAATCGAACGTGGTCAGGTTCTTTGTAAGCCCGGCTCCATCAAGCCCCTCACAAAGTTCTCCGGTCAGGTTTACGTATTAAAGAAGGAAGAAGGCGGTCGTCATACACCTTTCTTCTCTAACTACAGACCTCAGTTCTTCTTCAGAACAACTGACGTTACAGGCGTTATCACTCTTCCTGCTGACAAGGAAATGTGTATCCCTGGCGATAACGTAACAATGGATGTTGAACTCATCACTCCTATCGCTATCGAAGTAGGCCACCGTTTCGCTATCCGTGAAGGTGGTAGAACAGTAGGTTCCGGCGTTATCACAAAGGTTGAAGAATAATTTAACTCTTTAACGCTGATTTAATTTAATAATGAAACCCATTCGCAATGTTGACTCAGGAATCAGTTTCTTAGGTTTATGGCAGACGCTAGTTTAACCTTGAATTCTGAGGTAGATGCTTAAAGCCGACGATGTATGCGAATGGGTTTTTAATTTGTAATTACACATTTTCAGCAAATGCATTGTAAAGTTGTTTTTCAAAATCAATGTAATCACTTTCTCTTACAACTACTGAAACCTCATCGGCAGCAGTTGTAATCAGTATAGCAGTTACACCTATATTGGCAAGTGCATTGAATATTTTCATTGCAAAGCCGCTGCATTCAGCCATTTCGGGACATTTCACAACAATCTTCACATTGCCGCAGCTAACAAGGGGTGGGCGATAAAAACTGATTTTACTAATCACCTCAAGCATCTTAGGCATATCATTGTCGCTGAATGTGAATCCGACAGATGTGCGGTCGGTTGAAACTGACGCTTTTGAAATCATATCAATATTGATATTTTCAGAGGCGGCGGCTTTAAAAATGGAGTGTATAAAGCTGCTTTCATTTTCATAAGGAATGTTACCAAAGGTAATAACGGAAATTTGTTCAATTACAGATATATTAATCATAATTTTTTGCCTCATTTCGGGTAAAATAATAGCCACACAGAAAACTGTGTGGCTTTATTATTCCGTTATTTTAAGAATTTTGAAGTAAATCGGACATATCATATAAACCGCTTTCCTTTTGTGAGAGGAAAATTGCTGCATTTATAGAGCCGTTTGCGAATACTTCCTTTGAACCTGCAGAGTGAGAAAGGGTAATAACTTCGTCATGTCCTGCAAAAATGATATCATGTTCACCAACAATTGTGCCGCCTCTGATAGCATGTAAACCAATTTCATTGCTTTCACGTGCTTTACGGACATTATGACGGTCATAGACATACTTCATCTTGTTGTCAAGTTCACCATTCAGTGCCTCTGCAATCATAATCGCTGTGCCTGAAGGAGCGTCCTTCTTCTGATTGTGGTGCTTTTCAACAATTTCGATGTCGTATAATCCGCCAAGAACGTTAACAGCGCGTTTTCCGAGTTCAACGAGAAGGTTTATACCTAATGACATATTGAAAGTAAAGAAAATCGGGATTTGCTCGGCAGTTTTCTTTATTTTTGCAATTTCATCGGCTGTATAGCCTGTTGTTGCGGCAACCAGCGGAACATTATTTATAGTGCAATATGAAAGAAGGTCATCAAGAGCTGAAGGGTGTGAAAAGTCAATGATTACATCAGGCTTTTCTGTCAGTTCAGCAGGATATTTCACGATAGGGAATGAGCCATTGGGTGTATCGTTAAGGTCAATACCGGCAATGACAGTGCAATTTTCACGCTGCGCAACCAGGTTTGCAATAACCTTTCCCATCTTTCCATTTGCGCCTGTAATAGCAATTTTTACCATTTTAAACTTCCTTTACAAAATTACATTAAGCCAACCTTCTGAAGTTCCTTGCGGAGCTTTTCAATCTTAGACTCTTCCATCTTTACAAGGGGAAGTCTGCATTCACCAACATTCTTTCCGAGAAGGTTCATAGCTTCCTTAACAGGAATGGGGTTAACGTCAATGAACATTGCATTTTCCATATCAAGATACTTATTCTGAAGGGCTAAAGCCTTTTCGCGCTCACCATTCATGTAGAGAGCAACCATATCATGCTTTTCCTTAGGAATAACGTTTGCGGATACAGAGATTACACCCTTGCCACCGAATGCAAGAACGCCTAAAACCTGGTCATCGTTACCTGAATAGATAGCAAGGTCAGTCTTTGCTGCAATTTCAGCGATTAATGAGAAATTGCCACTTGCCTCCTTAGTAGCAACGATATTGGGGTGCTTAGCAAGTTCAATGTATGTATCAATAGAAATTGTCATTCCTGTTCTGGAAGGAACATTATAAAGGATAATCGGGATATTAACAGCGTCAGCAATTGCTGTAAAGTGAGCGATAAGACCGCGCTGAGAAGTCTTATTATAATAGGGTGTTACCTGTAAGAGCGCATCGGCACCAACAGCCTCAGCCTGTTTTGAAAGCTCAATTGCGTAGCCTGTGTCGTTACTGCCGGTACCAGCAATAACAGGCACTCTCTTGGCAACCTTTTCTACAGTAAAACGAATTGCCTCAATATGCTCATCATCTGTCATCGTGGAAGCCTCGCCTGTTGTACCGCAAACAACAATAGCGTCAGTACCGCCATTAATCTGCTCTTCAATAATGTCAGCAAAAACATCATAATTAATGCTGCCGTCAGCGTTCATAGGAGTTACGATAGCAACTGCGGAGCCTGTAAAAATAACATTCTTCATTTCAATCTACTCCTTTCACGAGTTAAAATAAAGATTTATCAAGAGTGAAAGTAATCCACTCGTTTTCTTTTTTCATTCCCTGCGCCTTGTAGAACTCCGCCGAAACCTGGTTCCAGTTTGCGCATTTAAGCTCAATTTGTTCACAGTCATTCTCTGCGGCAATCTCTTTTGCTTTTGTCAGCAGAAGTTTGCCAAGACCTTTTCCGCGATATTCCTCACGAACATATAAATCTTCAATATAGAGAATTTTTTTTACCTGTAAAGGTTGTGAGCTTAAAAAAGAAATTCATAATTCCTGAGTATTTTCCGTCGCAGTAGAGGGTGTAGCTGTGCAGCATACCACTATCTATAAGCTCTTTAAAACGCTCTTTCGAGGTTGTAAAGATATCGAGAGCATCGTGATAAACCATAAGCTCACGGGTGAGCATATATACAGCCTTATAATCTGCGGCGGTATTCCTTAGAATTTCAGTTTTCATTAATCAAAGTAGCCCTTAGCAGCGTAAAGTTCAGCCATAAGAACTGCGCCACCTGCTGCACCTCTTAATGTGTTATGGGAAAGACAAACAAACTTATAGTCATACTGTGTGTCCTCTCTTAAACGACCGATAGATACAGCCATACCGTTTTCTAAGTTTCTGTGGAGCTTAGCCTGAGGGCAGTTATCCTCTTCAAAATAGTTTAAGAACTGCTTAGGAGCAGAGGGAAGGTCAAGTTCCTGAGGAACACCCTTGAATTCCTTCCAAATATTGAGGATTTCTTCCTTGCTGGGCTTATTTTCAAACTTTACAAACACTGCTGCAAAGTGACCGTTAGAAACAGGAACACGTAAGCACTGTGTTGTAATGCAGGGGCTTTCTGCCTTAACAATCTTGCCGTCCTTGATTTCGCCCCATACCTTTAAAGGTTCCTGTTCAGATTTTTCTTCTTCACCGCCGATAAAGGGGATAAGGTTATCTACCATTTCAGGCCATGTTTCAAATGTTTTACCGGCACCGGAAATTGCCTGATATGTACAAGCTAAAACATCCTTGATACCATACTTTCTTAAGGGAGAAAGAGCGGGAACATAGCTCTGGATAGAGCAGTTAGACTTAACAGAGATAAAGCCTCTCTTTGTGCCAAGTCTCTTTTTCTGAGCTTCAACAATAGCCATGTGTGCATCGTTGATTTCAGGAATAATCATAGGAACGTCGTCTGTGAAACGGTGTGCAGAGTTGTTGGACATTACAGGGCATTCATGCTTAGCATAAGCCTCTTCGAGAGCCTTGATTTCGTCCTTCTTCATGTCAACTGCGCAGTATACGAAGTCAACTTCGGGGGCGTTCTTTTCAATGTCAGCTGTAGCGTCCATAACGATAATGTCAGCCATAGACTCGGGCATGGGCTTTTCATCGATAAGCCATTTCTTTACTGCGTCTTTATATGCTTTTCCTGCGGAACGGGGAGATGCTGCAAGGGTTGTAACCTTAAACCAAGGGTGATTTTCCAGGAGAACTGCAAAACGCTGTCCTACCATACCTGTTGCTCCGATAATACCTACTTTGTACTGTTTCATTTTGAAATCCAGCCTTTCTTTTGTACTAATAATTAAAAAAACCGACATTATGCCGGTCATCAAACAAAAATAGTTTATTTGACGATAGCACTCCATCTTCTGATGACAGTCGTACGCTTATTCAACGGACAACCAGAGTTGCGCACTACAGCTTACGCAATCTTCGGCAATTTTCCCTTTTCCTGCAACAACGAGCTGAACCGTTAGCGTTACAGGTACTGATGAAAACTGCACCTCTACCTTACAGGTATTTTAACATATAGAAATGGCTTTGTCAACAGTTTTTTTACAGTTTATGCAGAATATTTAAATTTGTTTACAGGGTAAAAAGATAGATTTTAAAGCAGATGTAAAGAAAATAATAGAAAACCTCTAAAAGTTATGACAAAAAATGAATTAATATGTTGACAATACACAAAAATATTGATATAATAAAATTACAAAAATTTTGTATTTTTTTTGAAAGGACTGATTACAATGGGAAAATTTGCAATTAAAAAGACAAATACAGGCTATACAATAAGCCTTAAGGCAGGTAACGGCGAGGTTATCGGTATCGGCGGTGAGGTTTTCGCTAGTCTTGCAAGTGCTAAGAACAGCATCGAGAGCATTAAGAAAAACGCTCCTATCGCAGGTATTGAAGACCAGACTGTAGAGGGCTATGAAACAGTTAAGCACCCCAAGTTTGAAATTTATAAGGATAACGCAGGAGAATTCCGTTTCCGTCTTAAGGCAAGAAATGGTGAGCCTATCCTCGCAAGTGAAGGATATGTTGCTATTGCCGGTTGTAAAAATGGCATTGCTAGTGTAGTAAAGAATGCTCCTGACGCTGATGTTGTTGAGCCTGAAGAATAATTACATATAAAGGGCAGACTTAAGGGTCTGTCCTTTCACAATTTATAGAGAAAGGGACTTATAATGACAGCAACAACAATAGTGTGTATAGCCATAGCAGGTGCAGGTTTATTAATAGCAATTATTTCTCTGCCCCTTTTTATGCGAAAGGAAAAGCTTGTAAAAAGCTGTACTGTCATAACCGAAGGAACAGTGATAAAATACAGATATGGCGGCGGAGATAACGCTCATTCTGTAGCCCCCGTAGTTGAATATGAAGTAGACGGTAAAAAATATAAGGCATATAGACATTACAGAGGTGTTTCAAAGAAAAAGAGCAGAGTTGATACCACACTGAATACTTTTTCAGGAGGAACCGAGTTTTATGTTTCAGAAAAAGACGTATTTTGTATAGTAAGTAGGGGAAGTATAATCAATTACAACATATTTAAAGAAAAATATCCATTGGGCAGCAGTTTACCTGTTCTTTATAATCCGAAAAAGCCAAAGCAGGGCTTTGTAGAAAAGGTTGTAACTATAAGTGATATTGCAGGAATAGTTCTTCTTTGTGTGGGACTCGGATTAATGGTTTTAGCAGGGTTATTTTACCTTATTTTCTGAATAAAAAAGGGTGGCTTTTAAACCACCCTTTATTTTATTAACCAGCAAAGCCAAAAACAGATGACAAGAAGATTGCAACCATGAACACAGGCGCAATAAACTTAATCATTACGCGATACATTGCCTTTGATTTAAACTCAGAATTAAGCTGAACCTCGTCCTCAACGTACTTTGTTTTAGCAATATAACCGATTAAGATGCAAGTTATAAGAGCAACTATAGGCATCATAATGTTATTACTGATAAAGTCGAAGAAATCAAGGAACTGCTTTCCGAAGAGCTTAACATCAGCCCAGTTACTGTAGCCAAGAACAGAGAGTGAACCCATAAGCAGTGAGAATACAATTACAATAATACAAGCTGGAATACGTTTAACTTTAAACTTTTCCATAATTATAGAAACAATAGTTTCCATAAGTGAAATTGAAGAAGTAAGGGCAGCTAAGAATACAAGAATGAAGAACACAAGACCAATAATAGCGCCACCTTTCATAGAGGCGAATACCTGCGGGAGTGTTTCAAACATAAGTCCGGGTCCTGCGTTGATAGAGTCGGGATTACCACCGGCAAAAGCATAAACCGCAGGAACAATCATCATACCTGAGATAAAAGCAATTGCTGTATCAAAAACTTCAATCTGACGAACGGAACCTTCCAGGTTATCTTCTTTTCTCATGTATGAACCGTATGTAATCATAATGCCCATTGCAAGTGACATTGAGTAGAAAAGCTGTCCCATTGCGGCAACTACAGTTTCAACACCGAAATCTTCAAAATTAGGCTTGATATAATAGATAAATCCGTCAAGGGCACCGGGAATAGTAAGTGAATAAATCGCAACGAATAATGAGATAAGTACAAGAACAGGCATCATAATCTTGCTGACTTTTTCAATACCCTTTTCAACGCCAAGCATTACAACAATTGCGGTTAATATCAGATATATCACAAAGAAAATCATAGGTTGTCCTGCTTTGCTGATGAAATGCCCGAAGAAAGCACCGTTATTTTCAGCAGCCAGTGCTCCGTTTCCTGTAATGTAGACGGTAATATACTTCATTACCCAACCGCCGATTACACAGTAGTAAGGGAGAATAATAGCAGGAACCGCTGAGGCTAACCAACCTAATGGAGCGAATTTTTTGTTAATTGTTGAATAGGCACCAATAACGCTTTTTCCTGTTTTACGTCCGATTGCAATTTCAGTTATCATCAGCGCAAAGCCGAAAGTTACTGCTAAAATGAGATAGACAAGTAAGAAAATACCGCCGCCGTATTTTGCCGCAAGATATGGGAAACGCCAAATATTTCCAAGACCAACGGCTGAACCTGCCGCCGCAAGTACAAAGCCGATTTTATTTGTAAAGCTGCTGCCTTTGGATTTTGTAGTCCCTGTCTGTATAGACGTAGGTCTAGACTCTGTTGTAGTACCGTTGTTTTCCATTTTTTATAATCCTTTCACCGTTAAATATATTATATTTTATAATTGACAAATAAAATAACACAACATTTTTATTATACTTTAAAAAAAGGATTATGTCAAGAAAAAATATCCTATTATGCCGAAAACCGCCTTGCATAAGCAAAGCGGTTTTATTATTATTTGAATGCGCCCTCATTTACATCTGTACCTTCAGGGAAGGTGAGAGGAGTAAGAGAAGTACACTTACCGAAAGCGGCATAAGCAACCTTTTTGATTGATGCAGGAACATTAACAGATGATAACATTTCACATTTTTGGAATGCGTTCTTTTCAATAGACTCAACACTGTCAGGAAGAACAATCGCTGTAAGAGATTTACAACCTGCAAACATATTTTCACTGACAACTGTCATTGACTCAGAAAGATTTATTGAAGTCAACGCACCGCAATCTTTAAAGCACTGAATACCAAAAGAGGAAACATTGTTACCCATTGCTACAGTTTCAAGTGCTGTACAAGCAGAAAATGCTCTGTTTCCTACAGAGGTTACGCCATCGGGAATGGTTATTGCCAACAATGAAGTGCATCTTTCAAAGGCAGAGTCAGGAATATCTTTAATGGAAGATGAAAGAGTAATGTCTGTAAGACCAATACACCCCTGAAATACTCCTGCACCGATAGAGGTTACGGTTTCGGGAACAGTTACAGAGGTAAAGCCCTTGCAATTCTGAAATGCACCGTCACCGTAGGATTGTACAGAGGCAGCAGCAGGAAGTTCAGTTAAGCCCTCACAGCCGTAGAAGGCGTAGTTTCCGATAGCTATTACGGAAGAGGGGATTGCAACCTGAGAAAGTGCTTTACAATCATAAAATGCTTTATCCTGTATTTCAGTAACACCCTCAGGGATTACAATAGATTTAAGAGAGGTGCAGCCGCCGAAGGTGTCTGCGTTTATAGTTGTAACAGCAGCAGGGATTGTGATTTCTGAAAGGGAAGTGCAGCCGTTAAAGACTTTATCCTGAATAGAAGAAAGATTATCAGGCAGAGTTACCGAAGTAAGACCTGTACAGCCTAAAAATGTACCTTCGTGAAGCATGTCAACGGGAATTGTCATGCTTTCAATTGAGGGACAATATGAGAAAGCGCGTTCACCGATGAACTTAACATTATCTGTCAGATTTACTGTTTTAAGATTGCTGCAGCCTGTGAATGCAAGATAGCCGATATCTGTCACATTTTCAGGAATTGTCACTGAAACTATGGTGTCATTATGGGAAAAAGCAAGGTTTCCGATAAGATTTACGTTTTCGGGAATTGTAACATCAGAGGCAGTACCGTTATACTTTACAAGCACATTTCCTGCAATTACAAATTCACCGTTTTCAATCCAAGGGGTGTTTGCAAAAGCACCGTTACCTAAAGTCTTGATACCATTGCCAAGTTGAACGAATGTGAGATTTTTACAACCTGCAAATGCCTCAGCGCCGATATGTTCAGGGCTGTCAACTTCGACTGTTGCTAAAGATTCGCAGAGATAAAAGGCTTTATCTTCAATATCTGCAATATTGTCGGGAATATGTAAGGAAGTGATGTTATCGTTGTACGCAAAAGCATTGGCGCTTATGCGTGTGACATGCTTTCCGTCAATGGTTTCCGGTATTACAACCTGTCCGCCCTGTCCTTTATAGCCTGTAATGGCAAGTAAATCACCGCTTGGTTCGGTTATAAAATCTTCAGCGGGAGAGGGTGCCTCATCTTGTTCCTGTGTATCGGTAACTTCAGGAGCAACCGTTGTATCTGTTGTATTATCCTTTGTACCACAAGCTCCTAAAGTTAATATTCCGGCAAGGAGCAAAGCGGTAAGTATATTCTTTTTCATAAAGAAAATCCTCTTTCAAATTTTTATACAATAATTATATTACAATTCTTAATTAAAGTCAACTGTTTTTAAATTATAAACTAAATACTCTTTACAATTTCAAAAAAATATGCTAAACTGTAGAAAATGAAATTTATCTGAAAGGAATTATATATGAAAAAAGCACTTTCCTTATCTCTTTCAGCAATACTGCTCCTTTCGTCCTGCAGCACTCCTGCAGAGCCTGATGTGGGCGGTTCCGCTGAAGGTTCCGAAACAGAAACAGTGACAACAACAGCACCTGCGGTTGTTGCTGAACCAAGAGAAGAAACTGATTTTGATAAATATGTTTCAAACACCTTCATTTCAACAGGCAATAATCAGTTTATTGAATCCGCTGACGGTGTTACATATCGTGCTTACCTTCCTGCAGAGGAATACGGTACATTTGAATACAAGTTTTATTTTTCAAATACAGTTGATTCTACTTATGATAAGGGTGACCCTGCTTATGTTGGCAGGAGCGGCGGTAATTATAAGATTGAGGCGGCTTATATTGCTGACGGCGGTACCGGTCCTGACGCTGAAATCACAAACCGTACACCTGTTACATTCGGGGGCAGTACTGAAAAGAATGTTACACCCAACGAAACTTATTGGAGCGACCCTGTTGAGTTCACGCTCAGCGAGGGCAGTTATATCGTGTGGGAATGGAAGATAACAGGAACTGAAATTCCATGTACTAATATGTCATATCTGACTTCAACAACAGCAGATTTAGGCTCAGGCACTTTTGAAACTTATGATACAATCCCTCTGCCGCAATTAATCGGCTGTAACCGTGATACAAAGTATACTGTAGCGGCAATTGGCGACTCTATAACTCAGGGTTGTCAGACTGACTTTATGGAATATCAGTTCTGGGCAGCTAAAATTTCTAAAAAGCTTGGTACCGACTGCGGTTTTTGGAATGTAGGTCTTGGCTGGTCACGTTCAAGCGATGCGGCGCATTGCGGTGACTGGGTTGAAAGAATCAAGGCTTATGACACGGTAATTATCGCTTTTGGTACAAACGATATTATTTCAGGCCCTTACGGTGCTGATGGTGGAAATACAGCAAATGAGATTGATGGCTATATCAGGACAATTACTAAGGAATTAACTGATGCAGGTTGCGAGGTAATTATTTTCAGCGCACCGCCTCAATCCTACGGCACAACACAAGAAGGAACACGTAACGAGCTTAACTATCTCCTTGAGGTAACAGCTGAAGAATACGGTGGAATGTATTTTGATTTCGGCGGACTTTTAGGCGGTGACGACGACCCTGCCATTGCAAAGTATGGCGCACACCCCAACGGTGAGGGCGGCGATGTGGTTTCTGATGAATTTGTAAAGCAGTACGCAGATTATTTTGCTGCAAAATGCGACTAAGACAGAAAAAAGGTCAACCAAGCGGGTTGACCTTTTACTATTATCAGAGTTTATTTCTTGCAGATTACAACATTCACTGTACCGAAGGAGTAAGCCAAAGAAACCATAATTCCGTCATCAATATTAAGAGTAACGTCCTTTTCGGAAACCTGAGGTGTTAAATCAAGCTCAACATTCTGAGTATTGGAAACATTTACTGCGAAAAGACCGTTCTGAAGGTTTAAGAACTCACCTGCACAAGCCTCTGCAAATTCATCGCTGTCCATTGGTTCCTTTGCATATCTTGATGCAATTGTGTAGAAAGCGTCCTTATCACAGCTGATAGCGGTGTAAGCGGAGATTTTTCCTTCAATATCCTGAGAACAGAGATATTCACTCTTAAATTCAGGATTTTTTACACAACCTGCAAATGCAAAGTCATCGCCGATAAATCTTACAAGGTTTCTTACAAAGAGTAAGAGGTATTCAAGGTAAAATTCCTTATCGTTAAGGTCATCAAGTCCGAAAACAGCAGTGATATTTTCAGCTAATGTATCATCGTTTTCTTCAGAGGAGAAACCTGCGCTTGATTTGTATTCAGAGAGAGCCTCTTCAAACTTAGCATTTGTCATATAGCCTAAATCTATAAGTGTCTGACCGATAACAATGTTAGCTGTTTTCTGCTTTGAAAGAAGTTCACCAACCTGCTCGTCGTTAAGGAAACCCATTTCAACTGCAATATCACCGATACGCTTATCAAGACGTTTCTGAGCCTCATGAACCTTTTCAACCTGCTGTGCAGTCATATATCCTGCATCAATTGCAAGTGCGCCGAGTTTTACTCTTGTTTCAGACTTAGCCTCAAGTGCCTTTTGGAGTTGTTCTGTTGTTATGTATTTCTTATTTAAAAGATAGTGACCGAATAATTGTGTAAACATAGCTGTTCCTTTCCTTATTCCTTTGTAAATGTGTTAAGAATTTTGTAGATATCCTCGTCCTGAACAGGTTTCTGGAGAAAGTCAAAGGCACCTGCTTTAATAGCTGCGGTAAGATTGCTCTGTGTACCGATTGTAGATGCCATAACAACCTTAGCATTAGCATCAAATGCCCTAATTTCTTCGAGAGCCTCAAGACCTGTTTTTTCAGGCATTACAATATCCATAAATGTAATGTCGGGTTTATGTTCCTTATACTGTTCAACAGCCTGAATGCCGTTTGTAGCCTCATAAATTGCGGTAATACCTGCGCTTTTAAGTATGTCTGTAAGTTTTTTTCTTACAAGGATTGAGTCATCACAAATCAGAGCTTTTATTTCTGAAATTTTCATTTTTATTATCCTTTCCTGAAACGGCAAAGCCGAGATAAATTGATACAATTTCATTATACATTATAATTTCTAAAAATACAATAGTTTTTTGTAAATTTATACAAAAATACTAGTATTGATATGTCGCGTATGTGCAATTTTACGTATTATTCTATTTTTGCTGAAATTTTGCCATTGTAACAAGTTTTAAATTTAATTATAGGTGGTTTTGCAC
>JAZUOE010000164.1:0-2266 GCA_045604505.1 Ruminiclostridium sp.
GTTAAACGTATTAATAATGACAATGCATTGATAGCTGATTGGGATACTACTGGTAGCTATTCTTATAACAATAACTTAACAGCTTATAATATCACCACGAATGAATCTACTACTGTTTATGAAGGAACTGCAAGAGAACATATTACTCCAAATAATACAAGTGTTCTGGTTAGCTACGACAATGAACAGTTGGCTTTTCTCGGAGATAATTTTGAAATACTCTATAAAATAACAGGATATAATGTAAGTCATTTATGTGACGCTACAGAAGATTATGTTGCAATTTTGTCAAAAGGTGCTGATAGCGGAATATATGTAATAATTCTTGATAAAAACGGAAACAGGGTTGCAGAACCGATTAATAAAAAAATAACAGATGTTTACATAATAGGCGACTATGCAGCAGCTGATAACAAAATCATAAACTGTAAGACGGGAGAAATAAAGGACTTTAACTATGAAGATATTTCTTATGTAACAGGAATGCTTGTTGTTAAATCCGACGGTGCATACTACCTCGCAGATATTTCTGGCCCCGACACCCTTATCAATCCCTTTGAGATTGCTCAACCCTAATGTTTTCATTAAACTACTTTGATAAAAAAAGACAGTCCCTCTGTGTGGTTGCAGAGGGGCTGTCGCCTTTTATATTTTGTTTTTACTTACCAAGCGCCGCCTTTGTAACAGCAACAATATTTTCTGCGCAAAGACCAAACTCCTTAAGAAGAGCAACTGCAGGACCGCTGTGACCAAAGCAATCATTTACGCCAATCTTTGTAACAGGAACAGGGCATTCCTCTGTTACAACGTTTGCAACTGCAGAACCAAGACCGCCGATTACACTGTGTTCTTCAACAGTAATAATTCTGCCTGTTTCCTTTGCAGCCTTGATGATAATATCACGGTCAATAGGCTTTATTGTGTGGATATTGATTATTCTTGCATCAATTCCCTGTTCTGCAAGTGCCTTACCTGCCTCGATTGCCTCACCAACCATAAGACCTGTTGCAATAATTGTAACGTCCTTACCGTCCTTAAGCTGAACACCCTTGCCAACTTCAAACTTATAAGTTGCTGCATCGTTAAAAACAGGAGCAGCAAGTCTGCCAAATCTCATGTAGGTAGGACCAACATAATCTGCCATTGCAAGTACAGCAGCCTTTGCCTCTACATCATCAGCAGGATTGATAACTGTCATGTTGGGGATTGCTGTCATAAGAGCAATATCCTCATTACACTGGTGGGACGCACCATCTTCACCAACAGAGATACCGGCATGAGTTGCACCGATTTTTACGTTAAGATTAGGGTAGCAGATGCTGTTTCTAACGATTTCAAATGCACGTCCGGCAGCGAACATAGCAAACGAACTTGCAAAAACAAGCTTACCTGTAGATGCAATACCTGCTGCAACACCCATCATGTTTGCCTCAGCAATACCGCAATCGAAGTGCTTATCAGGACATGCCTTCTTAAAAATACCTGTCTTTGTAGCAGCAGCAAGGTCAGCGTCAAGAACAACTAAATCAGGGCGCTTTTCAGCTAACAATACAAGACCTTCGCCGTAGCTTTCACGTGTAGCTTTCTTTTCCATATATAAACTTCCTTTCTATCACTTCTGTAATTCGTCAAGATGAGCCTGAAGTTCACCCATTGCGATGTTGTACTGTTCTTCATTAGGAGCAGCGCCGTGCCAAGCAACATTGTTTTCCATAAAGGAAACACCCTTGCCCTTTACGGACTTCTGAATGATTACTGTGGGCTGATTTGCAATTGTTTCTGCCTCATTGAATGCCTTTTCGATAGCGTCAAAATCGTGACCGTCAATTGAAATTACGTGCCAACCGAAAGCGGCAAACTTTTCATCAATGGGGTAAGGACTCATAACATCACCGATTGCACCATCAATCTGAAGATTGTTGTTATCAACGACAAATACAAGGTTGTCAAGCTGATAGTGAGCAGCAAACATAGCAGATTCCCAAACCTGACCTTCCTGAATTTCACCGTCACCGAGAATTGCGTAAACCTTGTAGGTTTCGTTGGAAATCTTACCTGAAAGTGCCATACCACAAGCAGCGGAAACACCCTGACCTAAAGAGCCTGTACTCATATCTACGCCGGGAACCTTTCCTAAAACGGGGTGACCCTGTAAGCGGGAGTCGATTTTTCTTAATGTCTTTAACTCTTCAACAGGGAAGAAACCTCTCTGTGCTAAGCAAGAGTAAAGAGCAGGAGCTGTATGACCCTTTGAAAGAACAAGTCT
>JAZUOE010000165.1:0-10377 GCA_045604505.1 Ruminiclostridium sp.
GCTACGGTGTATGCCATAAAAAAGCAACGTCCCCGTAAAGCATGGGGACGGCACATTTTTATGGTACGCCTGATGCGATTCGAACGCACGGCACATAGCGTCGGAGGCTATTGCTCTATCCAACTGAGCTACAGGCGCAAAATAGGCTGGACAAATGCCCAGCCTATGAATTATAACATATTAATAAGAAAAAATCAAGAGTTTTTAAAATACATTATTCGTCAAAAGTTAATACGGCAAATATGTTGAGTCATCACCCAATACATCAAAATGCCGTCTGTAGCGTCTTGGAATAGTAATATCGGAGAAATAGCCGATGTCTGATAAAACGCGGGAGATAGCAGTTATTCCGTCATTGTAGAATTGAGTAATTCTACGTTTGCGGTCATTGATTTCCTTATAATCGGGTGGGCAGACGAAAGTCCATTCAGCGGAATCGTTGTCAACCACAATCCTGAAATACTTGTCAATATCGGTCTGATTAATGCCGAAATGGGCAAGTAAAATATGATGTTCAAAACTATCGTCAAGGTGAGCTATGAGGACAGTTTCACCGTCAAAGGATATTGCAATAAGCAGAGGTTCTTTTTTTTCAATATGCTCATTCAGTGTTTTTTCGTCAGGGTATTTTTTGTATATCATATTTTCTACTCTTTTCGTAATATTAATAGCTTATTTCTTAAATGAATTATAGCATATAAGACTTAGAAATGCAACTGTTTTTTAGTTTGTGCCAATTTTTGGGAAAATTAATACTATTTATAATTTCCTTAAAAGGTTGACATTTCCTTATAAAAGTGCTAAACTAATAAGAGATATAAAATATTAAATAGGGTGAAAAAATGAGTAGTTTAATTTGCAGTGAAAATTTCAGGGAATTTTTTAACAATGTTGAAAAAACAGGTTTATCTCTTGATGAATATTCAGTGCTGGTTGGCTCAAATCTGCCGCTGATTGCTGATGAGCTACATTTAGGCAGACTTAAGTCGATTTTTGTTGTACCTTCCTCTCCTGTAACCCCGAAGGGTGAGTCGGCTGAACTTATAGTGTATTCAAGTCCTGCAGGTTATGAAGATGACGCATATACTTATAATCAAAGAACAGGCGACGGCGGAAAGATTTCTCTTATTGTAAATCCTGTAAAGGGTTATCATTGGACTGATGATGAAAAAGATGAAATCGATTTTTTGTGCCATAATATGTATGTTTTATATGGTAAGGTACGTCTTTCCGATATTGTTCAGAGGGCTGTAACCCGTGACGCCGCAACAGGTCTGCTTAATTCAGCAGGTTTTGTCGCTGCAGGTAATCGTTTTATTGCAGAGGGTAAGATTAATAATTATGCGGCAATGTACCTTAACCTTAAGAATTACCGCAGTATAAATGCACAAATCGGTTATAAGTACGGCGATATGGTAATGAAGAATTACGCTGAGGCAGTTCTTGCCATGACTGCTGAAGATGAACTTGTTGCAAGACTTGGCGGAGATAATTTTGCTATACTTATAAAGAAGGAAAAGCTTGACAGTTTCCTTAAATTCCTTTCAAGCACATTAGTTGTTGCTGAGCTTGGGGGAATTGTTACAACCTTTAATATTTCGGCACGTATGGGTGTTTATATTATCGAAGAAGATGATGATATGAGCCATATTATGAACTGTATTTCAAGTGCTATCAGCGCCGTAAGAAGAAACAGCATTACAGACATTGCCTTCTTTAATCAGGATATTATCAGAAAGATTGACCGTGAGCAGGAAATAAGCGCTGCATTTACAACCGGTATCAAAAACAAGGAATTTATTGTGTATTATCAGCCTAAGGTTGACTTACGCACAAACAGGCTTTGCGGCTGTGAGGCGCTTGTACGTTGGCAGCGTGACGGTAAGCTTGTTTCTCCCGGTGAATTTATTCCTATTTTTGAGCGTGACGGTAATATCTGTGCCCTTGACTTCTATATGCTTGACAAGGTTTGCCGCAATATAAACGAATGGCAGCAGATGGGACTTGAACCTGTAACAGTTTCTGTAAACTTCTCAAAAACTCATCTGCTTAATCCTACAATTGCCGAAGATATTATGACGGTTATCAATAAATATAATGTTGATACAAAATATATTGAGGTTGAGATGACAGAAATGTCAGATTTCAACGACTATGAGGCATTCAAAATGCTGGTAACAAAAATGAAGGAGAACGGTGTACTCACCTCTATTGACGATTTCGGTACAGGTTATTCCTCTCTTAATCTGCTGACTGACTTTATGTTTGACGTTGTAAAGCTGGACAAGTCCTTCCTTGATAATATTATCAAGAGCAACAGCAAGACAGACGAGATAGTTGTCCGTAACATTGTCCGCATGATAAAGGAACTTAACATGAAGGCAATCGCAGAGGGCGTTGAAACAGTAGAACAGGCACGTTTCTTAAAAGACATTGAATGTACAATGGTACAGGGTTATCTTTATGATAAGCCCCTGCCTGTTGAGGAATTTCTTAAGCGTCTTGAGAAAAAGCAATACGCAGAGGTTGTATAAAAAGAAAAATGACGGTCATCGGCCGTCATTTTTTGTTTATAGTTTACATCAGCGGTGCAAACATTCTCAGTATATCCTGAATTATCTGAACGAAAAAGTTCTTTTTTGCCTCATCGGGAGTGATTTCGTGGCTGATTTCAAGAGTGTCAAGAAAATCCTTCTTAATATCGGCAATAGCTTTGCTTTCGTAAATCTGCACACCACATTCAAAATGCAGATACAGGCTGCGGTAATCAAGGTTTATTGTGCCGACAGTTGCGCACCGGTCATCGGCAACAAAGGTTTTTGAATGAATAAAGCCCTTTGAGTATTCGTAAATTTTAATCCCCGCATTGATTAAATCGTAGTAGTAGGAGCGGGTTGTCATGTGAACCAAGAATTTATCCCACTTATGAGGGGTGATTATCCGCACATCAACCCCGCTTTTTGCCGCAAGGGTCAGCGCTGTAAACATATTATCGTCAATAATAAGGTAAGGGGTTGTTATATAAAGATACTTACGGGCATTTCCGATAATCTGCAGATAAACGCTTTCGCCGACAGTCTTATCATCAAGAGGGCTGTCTGCGTAGGGCTGAACAAAGCCGTCAGTTTCAGTTTCACATTTATCATCACGCCAAGGGAAATAGTCGGAGTATTTTTCATCAACCCCTGTACACATCTCCCACATCTGCAGGAATACAAGAGTAAAGCTCCATGCGGCTTTACCTGTAAACATAATGGCGGAGTCCTTCCAATGACCGTATTTTTCGATTTCGTTAATGTATTCATCAGCAAGATTTACACCGCCTGTAAAGCAAACCTTACCGTCTATTGAAATAATCTTTCTATGGTCACGGTTATTCTGAACAACTGATAAAATAGGTCTGAACGGGTTAAAAACCGCACATTCAATGCCGTATTTTTTCAACTGCTTGGGATAATCCTTAGGCAGCAGGAAAAAGCAGCCCAAATCATCATAAATAAACTTGATTTTAACGCCCTGTTTTGCCTTTCGTTTCAGCACCTCAAGAATGCTGTCCCACATTTTTCCTTCCTGCACAATGAAATATTCAAGGAAAATATAATTTTCCGCCTTTTCAAGCTCTTCCAACAGGCGGTCAAGCTTTGCCTCACCTGAGGGCATATATTCTGCGGCGGTCTGAGTGTAAATGGGGAAACCTGCGTAATTCTGCAGATAATTTATCTGATTTGCAAACTCAGGTAGTTTTTTTGTTGCCTCATTGAAGTTGTTTTCGCAAAGGGTCAGGTATTTTACACGCTTTGCCTCTGTTTCAACGGTAGAATGTTCAAATCTTTTCGGAGAGGACTGAAACCTTACCATCATATAAAGCACACCGCCGAAAGCAGGGAAGAGCAGTATTAGAAATACCCAAATAAGACGATAAGCGCCCATATCGTTTTTAGAAATAACGTGAATTACAACCACAAGGCTGAAAACGGTAAGAATGTTCTGAATAATTTCCGATGCAAGTGTATGTGCGAACAGATAATATCCGATAAAGCCAATCTGAAAAAGCAGCAGAACAATAACAAGCATACGGCGTCTTAAAAGTGAACCGAACCATTTTTTACTTTTAGCACGTAGCTTTTGTCCTCTGCCGACCTTGACATTATCCTTTTCGTTTTTGCTCAACTTACTTCTCTCCCTTCTATAAATCTATACTATAATTATACAATAAACACCCAAAAAATGCAATGTCTACATAGCCAATAACAATTGTAATAAATGAGGGTATTTTTTATACATTTTTCTCTTGATTTTTGTGCCGGATTGTGCTATACTATACTATGATATTATGGTTTATTTTATTTGATATACATTTTGTTATTGCAACATAGGGAGGAACATTTAATGGAAACATCTATACAGAGAAAAGCTGCAAAGCAGTTTAGTATACTTGTAATTGATGATAATAACATTCTTTTAAGAACCGTAAAGGAAATGCTTGATGAGAAATTTAATGTTTCTATAGCAATTTCTTCTACACAGGCTTTTGAATCAATTCAGCGCAGATTACCTAATTTAATCCTTTTGGATTACGAAATGCCTTATGTTGACGGTGAAGAAGTATTGCTGCAGTTAAGACAGCGTAATGATACAAAGGATATACCTGTAATCTTTCTTACAGGAAGTGCTGATAAGGACGTTGTTACAAAGCTTGTAAATATGCGACCTGCAGGTTATATTTTGAAACCCCCGAATAAGCAAAAGCTTATTGACCTTATAGAAAAAACCTTAATAGGCTGAAAAGATTGAGATAATGCCGCATTTGCACTATTTTATTGTGTAGTGCGGTTATTTTTTTTAATATTGCTGGAGTTACTATGTTACATATTTTCATTATTAACCCCTTTGCGGGGGATAAAAACTTTGCGGATAACCTGAGAGCAAAGCTTGACGAAATAAAAGGGCTTGATTACTTCGTTTTCAACACCCGTTATAAAGGCTATGAGTCAGAGCTTGTAAGAAAAATCCGCCGTATGTTTGAGGGAGAAGAACTTCGTTTTTATTGCTGCGGCGGTTCAGGCACAATGCGTAATATTCTTAACGGCTTTGATGATATTTCTGAGGCTGAGGTTGCATTTTTCCCCTGCGGTCTTACAAATGATTTTCTTAAGATGTTCGGCAAGGACGAACCCCGTTTTTCAAATATTGAAGAGCTTATAAACGGCGATGTTATCAATGTTGACTATATAAGAACAAATCACGGTGTTTGCCTCAACACCCTTTCTACAGGTCTTGACAGCAACAGCGTCAGCAAAATGAACGATTTCCGTATTTTGCGCTATTTCGGCAGTGCTATGCCATATACTTTTGCAATACTCTACTCTATATTTGTGTCAAAAACGGCAGAGTATGAGGTTACCTTTGATGATAAAAGTGTGTCGGGTAAGTTTGCTGAGGTATTTGTCGGAAACGGCTGTGTATTCGGCGGAAATCTGTTTTTTGCGGAAAACACCTGTGTTGACGACGGAAAGGCAATCCTGCGTATCGTGGGAAATAAGCGTGGTTTCCCCTTATTATACCCCTTGTCAGTCATTACAGGCAAGAAATATGATAAGCATGAGAAAATAATGCTGTGTAATGATTGCAGAAAAATCAGATTTTGCAGAAAAGACGGCGATAAATTTACCATAAATCAGGACGGAGATTTAATAAAGGATATTTATTACTGCGAGGCAGAGATTGTCAGAAAAGGACTTCGTTTTGTAGTGCCTAAGGGGGTAAAGCTATGAATTCTGAAAAAGCACAGTTTAATGTAGGATACAAAATAAACCTTGCCTTCTATATATTTGAGGGCATTGTGGCAATGGCAATGGGTCTTATTTTTGAGAGAATGCACATATTTGCTGTAATAGGAATAGGCGTGTTGCTTGTTTTATCTGTAGTATTCTTGTGCAGTTATCTTAAATGCCCGAAACTTAATGTAACAGCCTACGGAATAGTTCAGAACATTTTCTTTGTAATAATGAACGTGTTTTTCTCTATTTCCTTCGACTCTGCGCAGGTATTCCTGTACGCAATGTGTCTTAACACTATTTTAAGTTTTGTGTTTATCAATAACACCCTTTCCCGCTTTCAGCTTATACAATCAATAATAATGGTAATTGCCAGTGCTGCCTTTGTAGGAATTTATACCGGCTCACAGCAGACAATGCTTGTATTTACCTTTGGTTCAATTCTGCTTTTAGTAATGAACTGGGTTGTTATGAGTATGACTATATACATAAATTTTCAGTATCGCAAGGGCTACGAGCAGGAAAGAAGTCTTGACGATATGCTTAAGCTTGTTGAGGCAAAATGTGACGACGCACAACAGGCAACCCGCAGTAAATCTCAGTTTCTTGCGAATATGTCCCATGAAATAAGAACCCCTATCAATGCAATTATGGGCATGAATGAGATGATACTCAGAGAGAGTAAGGAGCCGGGTATACGCAACTATGCCTCAGAAACCATGACAGCGGCAGAGGCACTGCTTGAAATTATCAACGACATTCTTGACATTACCAAGATTGAAACAGGCAAACTTGTCTTATACCCCAATGAGTACAGCGTTCAGTCCCTTATAAACGATATATATAATCTTATACAATTCCGTGCCTATAATAAGGAGCTTGAGCTTAATTTTATCATTGACGAAAACATTCCAAGTAAATTAATAGGTGATGATATCCGTTTAAAGCAGGTTATTATGAACCTGCTGAGCAATGCGGTAAAATACACCCATACAGGCAGTGTTACATTTGAGGCTAAGTATCTTGGAAACGGTAAGCTCAGCTTTTCCGTTAAGGATACAGGTATCGGTATTAAGAGAGAGGATATAAACCGTCTTTTTGAGGCTTTTGAGAGATTTGAACAGAATAAAAACAGAGGTATTGAGGGAACAGGCTTAGGTCTTAATATTGCCTCATCGCTTTTGAAAATGTTTGGTTCAAAGCTGAACGTTATCAGCAAATACGGTGTAGGTTCGATTTTTTCCTTTGAAATTTCTCAGGAAATTGCTGACCCCACACCTGTAGGAAAATTCAAGCTGAAAACACGTGAATCGGGCAGAAAGGCTTATTTCACAAAGTTTGAGGCACCTGACGCAAAAATACTTGTAGTTGATGATAACAGAATGAACCGTAAGGTTTTCATCAACCTGCTTAAGGAAACAAAAATATCCATTGATGAGGCGGAAAGCGGTATGGAATGTCTTTCGATGGTGCAGAAAAATGTATACGACATTATTTTCATGGACCACATGATGCCCGAAATGGACGGTATACAGACCTTTGACGCAATGAAGGAAATGGATAACAACCTAAGCAAGGACGCACCTGTCTTTATCCTCACTGCCAACGCAGTAGTGGGCGCTAAGGAATTTTATATTGAAAAGGGCTTTGACGGTTATCTTTCTAAGCCTGTTGACCCTGAAAAGCTGGAAAAAATGGTTATTTCCGTTTTAGGCAAGGGTGATGAGGTATATCAGAGCGAGGCTGAAACAGGTGAGCCTAAGGCAGATGATTTTGACGAAGAATTGCCTATCATTACAGGTGTGGACTGGAATTTTGCAAAGCTGCATTTCAAAGGCAAAGAGCCGCTTTTCAATGCAATTGATATGTTCTACAAATCAATAAAAAGAGATGCAGACGAGCTTGGAATGTACTTTGACGCAATCAATAACGAGGGCGGTATCAGCAGCTACAGAATAAAGGTTCATAGTATGAAAAGCTCTGCCGCACTTATCGGTATTATTCACCTTGCGGGACTTGCACTGGAGCTTGAAAATGCGGCAAAAAAAGGCGACGCAGACCTTATCCGCCTTCTTCACCCTGTATTTATTCAGCGTTGGCTTGGCTACACCGAATTGCTCAGCGAATTAATTCAGGAAAAGGCACCCGGAAGGAATGCCGCAGATTACAGAGATGAAATTTTAGAAATCTTTGAGTGCATAAGAAACGGCGCAGAAGAAATGGACGTTGATATTCTTGATGAAATGTCCGCAAAGCTGGACGAATACAGCTTTGAGGGCGACATGGCGCAGAAAATTCAGGACATTAAAACCTGTATCTTCAATTTTGAGATAGAAAAGCTCAGAGATATTCAGTACGATTAAACTTAAAACCGCTTTTGAGCTTTTGTATCAAAGGCGGTTTTTTGGCAATATTCTGAATAAGGAGGGCGGATATGAACAAAAAAACAGGAATAATTTCATTTTTTATGGCATTCCTTATGCTGGTAGGCGGCTGCAGTGTGAGAGAGTACAAGGACACTTTTTTTGCAATGAACACCTATATGTCCTTTACAGTTTACGGTAATGAGGCAGAGGAGCTTGTATACGAGGCACAAAAAGAGTTATTGGCACTTGAAAAGCTGTGGTCCGTAACTGACGAGGGCAGTGACGTATACAAAATAAATCATTCAGAGGGAAAAGCCGTCGAAGTCAGTGAAAAAACTAAGGAGCTGCTCCTTTTCGCCCTTGAAATGTCCCATAAAACAGAGGGCAGTTTTAACCCCGCTATATATCCTGTAGTTGCGGCATGGGGCTTTACGACAGGCGAAAATAAAGTACCCTCACCTGATGAGCTGACAGAAATGCTCAGTAAAACAGGCAGTGAAAATATTCAGATAAGCGGCAACACCGTAACCGCAGAAAACGGGGCAATGATAGACTTCGGGGCGGTTGCTAAGGGGTATGCGGGGGATTTGGTTACAAATTATCTGAAAAGCAGGGGCGTTACCTCTGCACTCCTTGACATAGGCGGAAATATTCAGGCTATCGGCACAAAGCCTGACGGCAGTTGCTTTAAAATCGGACTTCGCAGTCCTTTTTCTGATGATATAATGGGTGTGCTGGAAATAGAGGATATTTCAGTGGTTACTTCGGGAAACTATGAGCGGTATTTTACAGCAGAGGACGGCAAAAAATACGGTCATATCATTGACCCGAAAACAGGTTATCCTGTTGATAACGGCTTAGCCTCAGTGACAATTATCGGGAAAGAGGGAAAAACCTGTGACGCTTTATCAACCGCCCTTTTTGTTATGGGATATGAACAGGCTGTTGAATTTTATCGTGATAATGGTGGCTTTGATATGATTATTGTTACAGAAAACAGAGAAATTCACCTTACACAAGGCGCAAAGGAAATGTTCACTCTTAGCGGTGGCTATGAACAAGCGGAAGTGATTGTGATTGAGTGAATAATGAATGATTGTGGTATCGCTTGATTTAAGCAAACCTTGTTACCTTTATATTTTGTTTTATTTTCGCACAATGCTTGTGCAGTTTTGTTCATTTTTTGCTTGTCCAAAAAACGAACCAAAAAAGGACACTTTTTCGCTGCCTCCTTAGGAATGCCTACGGCATTCCGAGCGTCGATGGCGAAAAAGGGATTTACTAAAACTTATTGTCCTGTTTATACTTTCTTTTTATTGATTTATTCTCCGCTTTTGCTACCATTGTATATCTGTTTTTCCTCAGAGTAACAGGCGGAGTCTGGCGATGCCTACCCTTCAGTTTCAGTTGCAAAAGCTGTGTTTATAAATAATTTTAAATCTGCGATGAAGTCGCAACCATAATTATTCATTATTTATCTTTCATCTAATTAATGTTTACACAACGTCACTATATGTTGACACATACCTTTTTGCGTGGTATAATTCAATTAAGTAAATCATTAAAATTACACTTGCTGAACAACCTGAAAACGGCTTTGTTAAGCCAATGGTAACAGTTGTTTACAGTAAAGTCAACATAACTTTCTTGAAAAATTCTCAGCTTTTGGATATGATAGAGCCAACAGCTGAATGGAGGTGTTGGTATGCTGGAAAAAATCAAAAAATTAAAATACGAATACTCCTCAAAAACAATGGTGGGTAAGCTCCCCCTTGTCTGCATAAGCGTAGGAGTTGGCGCAAAAACCGCAAAAGGCTTTTTCGCTATAGGTAATGTGAGCGTGGGTGTTTTCGCCTTAGGATTAGTTTCGGCAGGTGGTCTTGCGCTGGGACTTGTTTCCTTAGGAGTAATTGCACTGGGTTGTATTGCGGCAGGTTTTCTTGCAACCGCAGGAATTTCTGTGGGAGTTATAGCCATAGGCGGTATTGCCTTAGGTATTTTCTCACTTGGCGGAGTGTCGGTGGGAATAGCCTCAGTGGGCGGAGTTGCTATAGGCGGTCAGGTTGCCTGTGGTGGCTTGGCAATAGCCCCTGCGGCAATCGGTGTTGTCACAAAAGCACAGGTCAGCCTGTCTGTTGTAGACGTGGGAGAAATCCTTTCAGGGCAGAAGGAGCAGTTTCAGGCCCTTGTTTATGAAAAATTTCAAGTCGGATCGTAGCCATGTCGTTCTGTGA
>JAZUOE010000166.1:0-2991 GCA_045604505.1 Ruminiclostridium sp.
GGAAATATTCAATATCAGATGCTACTGGGTAATCATTATCGAAGAAATCGTAAAGTAGATGAAGCAGTGCATTGGCTGAATATCGTTGCTCAAAGTAATGATTTGACTGGTAAACGTGCAAAAAAAATGTTTGAAAACTATGACTATTACTTCGTCGGTGATGGCGTTAATGAAACCCCGATTGTTTTGGGTGGCGTTATCGGCGGAATAATTAATGTTTTAAGAAAATTCTTCATTGATTCAGGCAATTTAGATGATACAGAAGAAAACGATTTAAAGTGATTAGTTATGAGTATTATTTCTTCGTTTACAGATGGAGCATTATCCGCCGTTACCAAACAAGCGCTGAAAACGATAAATCAATTTCACAAAGGACGTTCCGATATAACGCAGCTTCAAGCCGCATTCAAGGCACTTGCTGGCACAGGTAATCTATATAAAAATCCCGATACCAGTTATGAATATAGACTCAGGGATTACTATTGGCTGAATAACGATCATCTGGAAAATATAGTCGGCGACTACCGTGAAATTGAGAATATCGAAAGATACCAGATCATCTCATACGGAAATACCTATGTGAAGGTAAAGCCAAGCGAATGCGATAGTATTGATTACAGTGAGATACAATAATAGCCGTTTAACTTGGCTTTTGGACAGATTTTGAGTAGAATCAAATAAAAAAATCCATAATCCTATATGTATATTATTATAGAGATATCTGAGCTATAAGTATTCGTATATCAGCATATTTGTCATATCAGTCTTTGATATGATATAATTAAATAAACAGCCGTCGGTAGTGTATTTGCACAGGCAAAAACTGCGGCGAGTCGCCGTGGGTGATTTTAGGAATAAGAACATGATCAAAAGTTTCTCCACTGAATCAAAATTAACTGCGTTAATCCGAATTCAGTTCCGAAACATTTGAATGCTTTGTACTGACGGCTGTTTTTGTTTTAAGGAGGTTTAGGAATGATAGAGGCTGACGTTATAAGAATATCAGAAAAACTTGATATTTCTGCAAATAAGCTGTATATGCTCAGCAATAACTATACTCCTCGCAAAAAGCACCGAGATAAGATATACAGAAATTATCACACGGTAATAATTAACCACGGTCATGGAAATAAGGAACGCACTCTTAGTGTACCGAATGCCGTTCTCAAAACAGTTCAGCGCAGAATACTGGAGCAATATCTGTATCAGCTTGAAGTATTGGAGTATTCAACTGCTTACTGCAAGGGAAAGTCCTTGCTTGACAACGCCTCCCCACATATCGGAAAGGAATGTGTCTTAAAGCTTGATATATCACATTTTTTCGATAGTATTGACGACGATATGGTTTACATTGTGATGAAACGGCTCGGATTGTCCGTTCATGCAACATCCCTGCTAACACATCTTTGCACCTACAAAGCAAAATTGCCTCAGGGAACTCCGACCTCGCCTTACATAGCAAATCTTGTAATGAAACAGTTCGACGAAAAGCTTGGACATTGGTGCAGCAAGCATAATATAACGTATACCCGTTACTGTGATGATATGACCTTTTCAGGGGAGAAAACTGATATACTAAGCGCTAAAGTTGTGGGTAAAGTAAAACGAATACTGTATCGTATGGGATTTTTGCTCAATGATAAAAAGACCGTATTTATCAGTTCCTCACAGCAACAGAGAGTTACAGGCGTAGTTGTCAACGAAAAGCCTACGCTGTCCCGAAGTCAGAAACGTGCATTACGTCAAGAGGTCTATTACTGTCAAAAGTATGGAGTTTCCGATAGTATCAATCGCAGAGAACTTAATATATCTACTGACAAATATCTGCACTCTCTTCTCGGACGTATAGCGTTTGCTTTGCAGATAGAACCTGACAATTCTGAAATTAAGGGATATTTTGAAACAGTCAAAAAAATGATATAAATATGAGCCGCCAGTAATGGCGGCGTTGGTGTTAAAGGAGGAACGCCTTGATGTTTTTATGTGAATTTACTCAATTAAGCAGACCGCCCGTTATCGAGCGGACTTTTCTTATGCTCAGCCGTTATAATCAGCCTTATTATCGAAATAGAACCAGCACTTCTGACCAGTTACCTTAGCTACGTAATCACAGAAAAAAGCCATTTCTTCATAGCCTGTCGTAATCATCTGACCGCTGTGATAGCCAACGGCATTTATGATGATATGAGTGTGTATACTGCCGCAGTCTGTATCTTTCAGATGAGTGCAGTACAAAACCTGATATTTACCGGTGAAATACATAGCGCATTTTTGACCGTACATGGCGGCAACGGCAATGTCCTTCACTTGGTCGTTATAGGCAATAACTATATGTACAAGAGGATTGCCGCTTACTTTGTTGAAATACTGCCTCGTCATAAGCATCTGGTTATATGCCTTGGTATAATCATAAGGATTAACGCCATAGCCGCCTCTGTACAATGCACGGTTATCGGACACATACGCCAGCGCATTCAGTAAATACTCCAAACCTCCGTAGGTGTTCCGGATTATATCAATTTTTGCCATAATTTATCCATCCCTTCCTGCATATTTTTAACCTCATCAGGCGCATACTTTTCAACCACAGCACAAGCGTAATTAGTTTGATTCTGTAATTCCACAATAAGTGCGGGTGTGAGCATTTTCGCACCGTTAGCTCCTACATTGTTGAGAAAACTGTTTACGGACATACCTGCTTCTTTAGCGTTCTTTTGAATCTTTTTGAGTTCGTTCTCAGATGAACGCAGGGATGTGACCTTATCTCTACGCTCTGATTCTGAACGAGTGTGTGCTTTCTTCTTTTTTTTGAATGTGTAGTTACTCATGTTGATTACTCCTTTATCAATTAATCTAATGGAACGTACTTGCTTTACTTTACTACTTTTCTATCTATGATATACTTTAATGGTTCAACCTTTTTTTGTATACATGGATTTCTATAATAGCAAGCCGCTCACGCTCTCATTATATTGTAGTACGGAAAATTGA
>JAZUOE010000167.1:0-8505 GCA_045604505.1 Ruminiclostridium sp.
GATAAGAAGAATAAGTCCAAGCGTAAGGATTGAAGGAATTATATTATCACCCTCAATGGTTGCATAGTCGGTGAGGTATGTATAACCGACTATCATGGTGAGAGCAATAACTGTTGAAAAAATCAGATAAACAGGCTTGAACACAAATGGTTTACCGATATTTTCAGCTTTTCGCATTTTATATCCTAAAAATGCTGCGGCAATGTATACAATAGTTGCTATAGGAGCAACTATAAAAAGATAAACAAAGGTGCTTATATTCTTAAGTGCGCCTAAAGGCCACATTAAAAACAAGGGGGAGTAGGTTATTTCATACTCTATGCCTGAATAAAGTCCAATGCAGTTTTTAAAGGCAATGTAACCGCCGAATGATATAAGAAGAGGCATGACAATGTTGATTAATATGGGGTAAAGAATTGCCTCTACTATACGGCCGCAGCAGGTCATAATAGCAATGTTAAGAGCGCTGAACATAAGCATAATTCCCAAAGCGGCAAAGGCGTAGAAATATTCCTGTCGGGAAAGCCAATCATTCGACTCAGTTATGCCAATATCTAAAAGGTAGGCTATCACACTGCTTATTGCAAAAGGAAGGTGAAAGGAAATATATGTTGCGCTTATGTCAGCAAAGAAACGCTGACTTGTTGTCAGAGGCAGAGAAAGTATATTATCTGCCTTTACCTTTGTGAAAAGGTGCTGAAAGCTTATAATCGGGGTGATAAAGCTCATTGCTCCGCAGCCTAAAATTGCAATTACCGCAACTACATAAAGTGAAATTGCAAGAGGGTCATAAGCTTTTGTGTGAGAAGAAATGTATTCCGTAACCACAAGAGCAGGGAAACCAAGTGTTGAAAAAATTATAGAGAAAATAGTACAGGCCTTTAATCTGCCAAGCTGAAAGGATAGGTATTGCCTGAAATAATTAATACGGCTTTTTGCCATAAATTTCCCTCCGTTTCAATGGAAAATTTTCTTTATTCCCCCATAACCCGCCGTAAAAGACGGGCGGGGAATTATAGAAGGGTGAGGATTTGGTTTAGTTAGGGGTTGTAATTGTATCTTTCCTCGAAAAGTGCGTCGCAGTATTCATTCATTGATTCATGAAGGTCTGTTTCATAATAATTATCCTTGTAATAAAGTTGGTCATCATCAAGGAAGTCATACTCGTTCTGTCCGTTGTAGTCCATACCTATTTCTTTCAGACCTATCATAAATCCTAAAGGAGACCAACTTGAAAGGTCGGACCATAATCCACGAATAACGTGATAGTTATATTCGTTTTCACTTTCAGCAGGGAGATTGTATTTTACATGATGAGCGGAAAGCTCTTTAAATTCCTCTGCAGTAATGAATATGGCGGCAGCATCACCACTATTGTATATTTTAGCTGAAGGTTGGTTAATGTCGGACTTGGGGGCACGGTACAGCATAAATATTTCGCAGTTTTTAGCTCCGTCTTCAATTGCCTCTTCGGGTGTAGGAACAGTTCCGTGCTGTTTAAGTAAAGCAAGAGTGTTTTCATAGTTTTCGTAGATTGTAACATTATAAACGCTATGGAAACCTGAATATGAAGTCATAACATCATAAGCCTGTATTTCATTGATTTCATGTTCATAATAGCCGACAGCTAAAACACCTATAGGAGCCTCATCATGTCTGCCGTAGTTTTTATCAGCTAAAAGGTCCTTTTCAATCGCCTTATACAGCTCATCTATATTATTTGTTTTGTATTCAATATAAACCTTTGAGCTGTGATAATTTCTAAGCTGTATTGTTGCTTTATTGACTTGGTTTAAATAATCATCATTTTTTATACTGTCAATATTTTCTAATTTATAATCGTCGCTATTGAACATTGTCTGCCAAAAACCATCTGAACAAGCGTCTGCAGAAATAGGAAGACTATAATCTCTATAAATATTTTCACCTGTTTTCAGTGTGTAGCTGATATAAACTCTTTGGTCACTATCATAGTAGTCTGTTTCATTCTGTTTTGCCTTTTCAAGCACTGCTTTATGCTCGGCACGGACAAGGTCAATCATATCCTTGCTTTTTACTGTTATGCTGTTGTAGTTACGAGCATTGCTGTAAACAGTATAGCTAATATCCACTGAATCAATACTGCTTGTAGTGGGAATAAAGCTCTCTGCTCCGAATCCGCCTGTTTTTGAGAACAGGAAACAGGCAAAAATACCGCCGAATAAAATAGCCACATAGCGGAGAAGGAATTTTACAATGCTCATAATCTTTTTGTAGTTAATTACTTCCATAATGAGCATAAGAATAAAGAGTATTATAGCAAGAGGTAAAACTACGCCAAAGTTACCCTTTGCAGGTTCCATCTCAAGTGCATAGGTGTACATAAATACCAAAGTAACTGCAACCAAAGAGGACGCAATAACGTAAGAGTAGCGGAATACAAAGGATTTTCCGATGTTTTCGGCATGGCGCTTGGTGTAGCCGAAATATGCTGCTGCAAGGAAGATTATCAGCATGACTACTGCATAAGTAAATATCTGTCCTGAGTTGTTGAATAGCAGACTGAATGCGTTTCCGAAAGGCCAAATTCTTATAGCGGGATTGCGGAATAAGTCTTCAGAATATGTTGAAAGACCAACGCAGTCTATATAGGACATCTGAATTGCAAACACGCAGATAAGAGGCATTACCGCGTTGATTGCAATAGGGTAAAGAATAGCCTCTACTATTCGTCCGCAGCAGGTAATAACCGCAATATTAAGCGCACTGAAGGTTATCAGCAGAAAAAAGCCTTTAAAAGCATATTCTGCAATTGTCAGAGTATCAGACTCAGGTCCGGCAATAAGTCCCACAAGTACCGAAAGAGCGCAGGAAATAAGGTAGGGCAGAGCAAAAGAAGTATATGCCGCTAAGGTATCTGACAAAAAGCGCTGATTTGCAGTAAGAGGGAGAGAAAGAATATTATCGGCATTTGTTTTTGTGTAAAGATGACGATAGGTAAGAATGGGTGTAATGTAGCTCATGGCACAGGTGCCCATAACGCACACAATACCTAAAAGCAATAATGGAATAAGTAATGTTGTATCAAAGTCAAAATCGCTTTCTTCAATGGCAAAAATGATATTTAAGAGCGGGAAACCAAGTGCCGCAAAAATAACAGAGAAAATAGTGCAGACCTTAAGTCTTCCCATTTGAAAGCAAAAGTAGCTTTTAGTATAATTAGAGCGATTTTCCGTCATATCCCTGTCCCTCCATTTCATAAATAAATATTTCATCAAGAGTAAGTGGTATCATATCAACGAATTTAGGGTTGTGCTTTTCAATTGCGGCACGGATTTCTTCTTCGGTACCCTTTGCAATAATAGTGGTTACGCTGCCTGTATTTTCGATATGGAGTACTTCAATTTCCGGGAAATCCTCTTTGTTTGCAGGGATTGTGAAGGAGGTCTGTATTTTGCGGATATTACCCATAACGCTGTCTAATTCACGGCAGAATACGATTTTTCCGTTATGTAAAAGTGCGGCTGTATCACAAAACTCCTGAATTTCCTTAAGGTTATGAGAGGAAAGAATTATGGTTGCGCCGTTATCAATCATAGCGTCAATCATCATATTCTTTACAATAATTCTCATTGTAGGGTCAAGTCCGTCAAATGCTTCATCTAAAAAGATATATTTTGTACAACAAGCAATTGCGCAAATAACAATAGCCTGTCTTTTCATGCCCTTAGAAAAGGTTGAAAGCTTTTTATCCATAGGCAAATTAAGTACGCTGTGGAGCTTTTTAAACTTTTCTTCAGAGAAAGTGCGGTAAAAACGTTGATAATATTTTTTTAGCTGGTTAAGTGTATATCCTGTAAACTGAATTGTTTCATCGTTTATAAAGCAGATTTGCTCCTTTATCTTCACATTGTCATAAACGTCTTCGCCGTCGATTTTCAGCGTTCCGCCCTGCATTTTATAAATACCGGAAAGAAGTCGGAGAATGGTGGATTTACCTGCACCGTTAGAGCCTAAAAGACCAAATGCTCTGCCGTCGGGGATAGTCATTGTTACTCCATCAAGAATTTTATTATCATCAAAGCTAAGCTGTATGTTATTCAGTTCAATCATTGTGCTGTTTCCTCCTTAAAATTTTCAGTAAGTACAATTATTTCTTTTTTTGTAATTCCCGCCTTAAGTGCCTCTCCTATATTTAAGGAAAGGGACTCAAGTATTTTTTTCTTAATGATTTCCTCAGTTTTTTCCGTCTTGCCAACATAACTGCCTTTCGCGGGAATTGAGTAAGTCAGACCTCTTTGTTCAAGAATAGCATAAGCCTTTTGCACTGTATTAGGGTTAATTGCAAGAGATTTTGCTACCTCACGTACAGCAGGGAGCTTTTCGTTTTCGGTAAGTGTACCACTAGCAATAAGCTCAGTTATACGGTCTACAAGCTGTTCGTAAATAGGGGCTCCGCCCTCAAGCTGCATAGCAAACACTGTATTACCTCCTTTTTGATGTGTATTATGATGTGTTTAACTGTATTAGTTCAATTAGTACAGTTTGAGTATATCATGTAATACAGAAATTGTCAATAGGTTTTCCTAAAAAATTAAGACAATGTTGTAAAAATGCTCAAAAAGTTTTGCAAAAGTATAACAAAAGCGGTTAAAACATAGAAAACGGTAAAAAAGTGAAAAATGAGGTTGCAAAAGCAGGATAAAAGTAATATAATAAAAACGTTTGAAAAAGAGAAAAAGGAAGAAAGATAATGGAAACAACAATAGAGCTTTTTAAGGACCTTGCCATAATAATTCTTGCGGCAAAGGTCTGCGGTATATGGGCAAAAAAATTGAAGGCACCTCAGGTAGTTGGTGAAATTTTAGCAGGACTTATTATCGGTCCAAGTCTGCTTGGTTTAGTTGAACAGTCGGATATTTTAGCGGCAATGGCGGAAATAGGCGTTGTTCTTCTTATGTTTGGTGCAGGTCTGGAAACAAATTTAAAGGAACTGATGAAAACAGGCCCCAAAGCACTGTTGATAGCGATTATCGGCGTTTTTGTGCCATTAGCGGGTGGATTTTTATTATACAGTTGTTTTTATGGTTTTGGAGCGGTAGGCACAGAAGAATTTTACCGTGCGGTATTCATTGGTACAATAATGACCGCAACTTCTGTAGGTATCACTGTTCAGACTTTGAAAGAACTAGGGCATCTGAAAGGTGAAATAGGCACACTCATTGTCAGTGCGGCAATTATAGATGACGTAATCGGTATTATTGTATTGACCTTTGTAATCGGTATGAAGAACCCTGATTCTCAGCCCCTTGAGGTTGTTAAAAACACAGGATTATTTTTCCTGTTCTGCGTTCTTGCAGGTATAATCTGCTACTATGTATTCAAGTACATAGATAAGCGTCACCCTCATCAGCGCCGTATCCCGATTTTAGGTCTTGCACTTTGTATGGTTATGGCATACTGTGCGGAGCATTTCTTTGGTATAGCTGATATTACAGGCGCTTATGTTGCAGGACTTATTTTGTGCAACCTGAGAGATTCTGAATACATTGCAGAGAAAATGGATATCAGTTCATATATGTTGTTTGGCCCTGTATTTTTTGCGAGTATAGGACTTAAAACCGAATTTTCAGGCTTTACACCTGAATTGCTGATATTTTCTTTGCTGTTTGTATTGGTTGCACTTATTACAAAGATTGTTGGCTGCGGACTTATCGCAAAGCTGTTTAAGTATAAGTGGCGTGACAGCCTTAAGGTTGGCGTAGGAATGATGACTCGAGGCGAAGTAGCCCTGATTGTTGCGCAAAAGGGCTTATCAGTTGGATTACTTGACCCCATTTACTTTACGTCAGTAATTCTTCTTATAATCATATCATCAGTACTGACTCCTATTATTATGAAACTTTTATTTAAAGGAGAAAAAGGAGCAACCGAAAAGAATACGGCAACTGAAAACTGAATTGATTTACACCGCAGTAGATTTTCCTACTGCGGTGTTTTGTGCATTACGGTTATAAGGAGTGATTTTTATTGTCTAATATTACATTTGACAATTTAATTTGCCTGTGTTATAATTAAATTAATTGTAATCGATAGTAACAATAATGGAAAGGAATCCAAAAATATGGCTATTATATACTGTCCGCAGTGTGACAGCGAGATACCTGAAAATACCACAATCTGTCCTAGCTGTGGCTATAATCTCGCTAACTATGATGAAGAAGGCGGAGATGAAGAATTTAACGCTTTACTTAATGCAGCAAATAAAAAGCTCAGCGGCGACAATGCTCCTGCGCAGGAAAGCTCAGGCGGTACAATATCACAAAGTCAGATTGACGCATTACTTGGCGGTAATGTAGTTGACCTTACAGCAGCCCCACCGGCAAAAGCTCCTGCAAAGCCTACCAAAAAACCCGCTGCAAAACCGTCTGAACCAAAGGCAGAGAAGAAAGAGGAAACTAAGGCTGATGCTCCTGCTAGTGAAGAGGCACAGACAGAAAAACCTGCTGATGAGCCTGAAGAATTACCTGAAGATTTTATCCGAGCATTAGAGGCTACTCCCGAAGATAATGAACCTAAAAATGAGAAGAAGGGTATTTCCTTTATTATAACAATTGCAGCAACAGTAGTAGCTGCGGCTTTAGGTTTTTGCGTTGCGATGCTGATTTTCGGAGATGTGTTTGATACAGCAGAGGAAAGATTTGCGGTAAAAGCTGCGAATGCGGTAAACAGTAAGCTTGAGGTAAATGAAAACCTTTGTGTATATAAGGCTTATGTAAAAAGAGGTACAGCAGCAGACGAATGTATTCTTTACGCAATCACAGATTACAAGGATGTTGTAACTGCGTCAAAATACCGTGTAGTGGTGAATAAGGACAATGAGAAGGTCATAAATATTTACAACACTGTTGATGAAAACAGCGCGGAATATCTTGCTATGAAAAACAGTGAGGACCCTGAAGTACGTATTCAGGCTAGTCTGCTTAAAAATTATTCAGACAGCATTGAGGCTGCGCATAGAGAAATCTCAATCGGCACCCCCACATGGGTTAGCGTAGACCCTGACGAAATCAACAGTAATATTACATCAAAACAGGAAAAGGCAGCAAAGAATTAATCTGCCGCCTGAGGAAAATCTATTATGCTAAACTATCAGATGCCCCAGCTTTTGTTTTTATTTTATATTTTCTGCAATATAGGCTGGGTTATAGAATCAACAATCGAGTCGCTTTATAGACGCTCGTTTATTAACAGAGGCTTTTTAAAGGGTCCATACATACCGATTTATGGTTTTGGAGGAATGACAATTCTTCTTTGTTGTATGCCCTTTGAAGAAAACGGATTTATTGTGTATTTTGTCGGCGTACTCTCCTGTACAACATTGGAATACTTTGTTGGCTGGGTTATGGAAACAATCTTCCAAAAGCAGTTTTGGGATTACAGTATGCTGAAATTCACCTATAAAAACCGTATATCTCTTATACCGTCGCTGTTTTGGGGACTTTTATCATTGTTCCTCGTGTATGTTTTGTTTAAACCTGTAGACGCTTTGGTTTCAATTGTGCCTATGGAATTTGCAATTGTATATGATATTGTTTTTTCTGTGATTATGGCAGTTGACATTGTAATGAGTGTTTCCAGCCACATTCACTTTAAAGAGTATCTGAAGAAATTCCCTGCTGAAACTGCAAAAAGACTTATGCGAAACAAATATATCCGTCTTGGCGGTGCTGTTATTAAACGTCGTCAACGTAATCTTGCACGATTTTTTGAGCGTGTAAAGTCAGAACTTATTGATGATGATGATTTGTTTGATGAATTCCCTGAAATGGAAGAAAGTGACTCCGAACCCGAAAGGATTGAAAAATGAAAAATAATCCCGAGTTTCAGAAAGCGGTTTCAACCGTTCTTGACAGTAAGAATTTACAACTAACTAAAACCTTTACCCAGCATGGAAATGTGTCTGTTTTTGCACACTCTATGGCGGTTGCTGCCTACAGCAAAATGTTGGCGGATAAGCTGGGGATAAAGTATGACAGTGAAAGCCTAGTAAGAGGGGCAATGCTCCATGACTTTTTTCTTTATGATTGGCACGAAACCTCAAATATAGGTGACGGACTTCACGGATTTGCGCACCCTTATACTGCATCAAAGAATGCAATAAAGGAGTTTCGTTTAAGTCCTCGTGAGCTTGATATTATCAGAAAGCACATGTGGCCGCTGACTTTTACCAAGCTGCCGAAGTACAGAGAAAGTTGGCTTGTATGTGCAGTAGATAAATATTGCTCTATTTTAGAAACCTTCAAACTGAATAAGTACAACGACTACAGCTTTGTTAATCCTCACCTCATAAAAAAACTTGAACAGCGTAAGGCACTTCGCCTTCGTCTTGAACAAGGTAAGGACGAATTGAAAAAGCGTGTAAGACAGGAAAGCATAGCTGCTGTAAAAAAGGCAGAAAAGCATATTGAAAAGAAGTCGGAGGCCAAGCGGTCTTAGGAAGACAAATAAGGCAGTCAACTCATT
>JAZUOE010000168.1:0-2090 GCA_045604505.1 Ruminiclostridium sp.
AAGTAAAAAATCGATTGATAACAACTACAAAAGATTGACTTCAACTTTATTAAAGTTGAATCAATGTATAGTGGTTAAAATGCGCAATATACCTGAAGAGAAGCTTAAAACTGAAAAGCAATGTGCCCTTAAGTTTTCCGAATTAATATCAGAAGAATTTAAAGATGAGTTTTTTGAATATACTATTAAGCAATATGCAGAGTCGTATAATTTAGAAGATTCTTATTTAGGTATATCGGAAATGAACGGCATATCGGAAAAAGACTTTTTGGGCAAGGTAAATCTATATTGGCCTCATAGAGGGAATGGAGTCGCTACAGAATGTTGGATTCGTCTGAAATGTAAAACAGATTATCTGTTTTTCCCTAATTTTATGAGGATTTTAAATGATGGTAGTGTAAGGATTTTAAATGCTGATGTAAGGCTTTTAGATGACAAAGCAAAAAAACGGTTAGGCGAAATAAATATGGAACATAATAATGTTGCTGAAAGGTGTTTTTTTATTGAAGGAACTAATGCGGACGTGCGTTATTTTTGTTCAGAAGGAATCAATTACCGTATTTTTGAACCGCTAGAAGCGAAGGGGGAAAATTATTATTCTCCTAATAATAAAAATAAAAACAAAGATTGGTTGTGGGAGTATTATTGGAATGAAAATAAAGAGCTGTCATCATGTAAGATTCATGGCGAATTCTATCGCGACTTTTATGGCATGTATGGTTTTCATTTATAAAAATCATAATTGTTTTTTATGTAGTGATAAGAAAAGGCAAGGGCAGAAAGTGACTGATATTTGGAATGCATCAGATGTACAAATGTAAAGCGTATTCTTTAATAAGCCCTCCTTAATTCCTTTTGGAGATAACATACGGCTATGCCGTAATTTGCTTTTGTTACGTAATAAAATAGGAAAAATTCAACTATTAATCGTCTTTGCGGTAAAAAACGCAGCCAATCCGTTTTGAATTGGCTGCGTTATGTTTTGTCACTTCAATGCTTCCATAACTTCTTTGCGGTAGGGTATAGATTGAACCGCGCCCGGTCTTGTAACAGCAATAGAAGATGCCTTTGCACTCATTTTCAGAATATCCGGGATTTCCATTCCGTCCATAAGTCCAGCAAGAAAATAACCTGTAAAGGTATCACCTGCGGCGGTAGTATCTACTGCCTGTACTTTAAAAATAGGCTGCTCAAAACGCTCATTTTTATGAGCATATACAGCACCGTCCTTGCCTAATGTAAGAACAATTCTGGCATCAGGATACATTTCCTGTAATTTGTCAAGAATTTCATCAGGCTTTACAAGCCCTGTAATCTGTCCGCCTTCAATTTCGTTGAGTAAGAATATACTGATTTTCTTTAAATCACATTCGTTGAGCTTATCATCAAAGGGTGAAGGGTTAAGAGCAATCTGCATACCCTTATCATAAGCCTTATCGATAATGTATGGTAAAAGATTTACTTCATTCTGTAAAAGAAGAATGTCACCCTTTTCAAAGTTTTTCAGTACATCGTCAACAAATTCTTCGGTAAGACAACGGTTGGCACCGCCGTAAAGAAGAATACAGTTCTGTGCGTTCTTGTCAACCTGAATGATTGTGTGACCTGTCTTTTCATCAATTGTACGAATGTAATCAGAATTAACGCCGTATTCTTTACAAGCATCAAGGAACATCTGTCCGTCATCGCCAATCATACCGCTGTGGTAAACTTCTGCCCCTGCTTTGGCAAGTGCCATAGATTGATTTATACCTTTACCACCGAGAAATATATTCATTCCGCCTGTTGTAAGGGTTTCGCCCGGCTGGACAATATGGTCTACGCTGTATACATGGTCAATATTCATTGAACCGATTGTAAGTACTTTCATTTATGCCTCCGTATAGACAAATCCCGCCCGAGTGAGCGGGATTTTAGCTTGTTATTTGGAATTAACCTGCATTTTCAGCAGTAATAAGTGTTACTTCAACAGGAATAGCCTTTTCAACAGTTTCGCAGTTTATGAGCTTGATAGCTGTTTCATCTGCGGTGGCACCGATAACGTCCGGCTGCTGTGCGATAGTTGCGCTCTATCAGCCGTACTTGATAGT
>JAZUOE010000169.1:0-2474 GCA_045604505.1 Ruminiclostridium sp.
CAGCATTTCTTCTGCTATAATTTTTACACGCTCAGGGCTAACTGAATATTTTTTTATATGAAATCTTTTTAAATAATCTAAAGCTAATTCAAAATTACCCGAAGAAACACAACAATACAAAAGCTCACTTGCTAATTGCAAATAATTATAATCTACAGAAACATTAAAAGACATCACTGTCATTTCAGCAGTGTTTAATTTTCCTTCTTTATACATATCATATAAAATAAAAAATTTCGCATAATCCTGTATTGCTTTATCATATTCTTTGATATTCATAAAGGAAATTGCTCTTATAGCAGCAATTTCCGTTTCAGTGCATAAAACTTTATCGTTTTTCTTCGATGCAAAATAATCATCGCTTAATTCTATTATTTTTTCATAATTTTTGACAGTTAAATAGTAACGCATAAGCTTAGCATAAAATGTTACCAACAGAGCATCTCCGTTTTGTTTGCACAATTCAAGCCCTAACTCTAAATATTTCTTATGCTCTTCAGCATTAATATTGGTGCTGCTATCAGCTAGTTGAAAATATAACAACGGTGATTCTCCGTCCTCATCTAACCTTTTTAAAAGCAGCTCCATATTTCTTTCTGCTTTTTCCTTTCCATCATCAGATTTGCTTAATGCGTACCCAAAATGCTCGACATAATCGCTCATAAACTTAATAGGATATCCGTATGTATTGAAAACCTCGTGAATAGGGTTTATGAATTTAGTGTTGGGAAGGATTTTGGTGAGTCGTGGTGCCTTAAAATCGCTGTAATAACCTTTATCACCGACTTTTGCATAGTTACGCTGTATATAAGACGCAGAATTATACTTCTTATACTCACCCGAATTAAAAAACTCAATCAATTCCTCACAGGAAGGGAAAACTTCATCACCGTCCACAAACATAAACCACTCGCCCTTTGCTTTTTCAAGGGTGGAGTTACGTGCGGCGGCGAAGTCCTTTATCCATTCAAAATAAAATACCTTGTCCGTAAATTTTTTTGCAATCTCAACCGTTCTGTCTGTTGAACCGGTATCTGCAATAATAAGCTCACTGTCCACACGGTCAAGTATAGGCTTTATGCCGTTAAGACAAGCCTCAAGGTTCTTTTCCTCGTTTTTTACAATCATTCCTATAGTTAAAAGCATATCTCTGCCTCCCTGTAAGTCCTTTGCCTTTAATTATACCAAATAATACCCTCTAAATCAACGTATTTCCTCTAAAAACACAGATTTTTTATAAAATCCCGCAACAATATCCACTGTGCCGCCCTCTGTCAATGTAAGGGTACGCTTTTTAATGCCTCGCCCCATTGTTATAACGCACTCCCGCTCTGCCGTAACAATAGTCATTTTGTGGGGCGGAAGGGTGTATTCTTCTTTATTAATGCGGATTGTCAGCGGCAGGTCACAATTTTCACCATGCTCCAACCGATGAAAGCGCAAGGTTGTCTTGGCTGCGGGAGCCTTGCCCTGTCCTTTGGCGTTTTCCTCAAACAGCGCAACATCATTGCCGTCCCACAGGACAACTCCGCTTTCCGCCGCTAACTCTATTGCCGCTTTGGTAAAGGTGGAGTTGGTTATAACCGCCGCCCTTGTGCATTTATAGTAGGACATTGAGGCTGCCGCCTCCTGCACCGCCTTTACGCCTATAGGACGGGAATAACGTTTGCATTGTACAGCAGTGCGCTCCCCTTCCAGCACCACGATTATATCTGCGCCGAAATCCCCTGACCCTTTAGTCAGCTCCAGCACCTCTATGCCGTTTCGGTGAAGGATTTCAGCGGCGTATTCCTCAAATTCAGTGCCGCTCATTTCATCAACGTTATTATTGCCGCTTTTTCTGAAAGCCGCAACACACATTATTATAAATAGAACAACCGCTGCGGCTGCTCCTACATAAACAAGAATATCATTCATCTAGTCTTGCTGATGCCTCATAGTACATTTTATAAAGATGCTGTACGCTGTTTTCCAAAAAATAATAGTGAATAACATAAGGAATAGTCAGCGCCAAAAACAGTAAGGCTAAAAGCAGAGAAAAGACATTGCCCATAACCAGCATTAAAAAGGAAACAACGGTCATTATTGCAAATGTCATTGTTACAATAAGATGAACAAGACGCTCATGCTGATAAAACTGAATGCGTGTCAGCATAGAGTCAAGAAAAGCCTTGTCGATTTTTCCGCCTGAAAGAGTATTTCTGACAGCGGCTATGTATTCTGTGATTTCTTTTTTCATGTTAACCTCCGTTGTATATTATAAAGCAGCAGTTTTGCAACTGCTGCTCAGCTTGTAGAAAAAGTCTTATTTCTCAAAAAACGAGCGTAGCGAGAAATCTAAAAGTTTTCGGTCAAGCCTTTTTCCAAAAGGCTTGGCGGGGGCAAGGGGCGGCAGCCCCAAATACTTGTGAAAGCTCCTCACTACTTAAAAGTAGGGTTTATCGACAGTCTGAGCAGCAGTTTTGCAACTGCTG
>JAZUOE010000170.1:0-4546 GCA_045604505.1 Ruminiclostridium sp.
AACAAAAACAATTAATGATATTATTAAATATAACGATATTATCCTTATTTTTATTTTAAGGGGGAATTTATATGTTTTTTTATCATTATCCTATAATAGGAGCAGAGAGCAAACTCCCTATTTACCTTGTTAGTCTCGGAATACATGATTGCCAACCCTATGTTAAAAGAGGCAATGAATTCAATTACCCTCAGATTTTTTACTGCACAAAAGGAAGCGGGATACTTTGTTATGACAATATTAAGGTAGAAATAAAGGCAGGGACAGGTTTTTTCATTCCCGCATCATATCCTCACGAATATTATCCTGCCGAAGAAATATGGGACAATCACTGGATAATTCCCGGTGGGTACGATTGTGACAGACTTCTTTCAGATATAGGTTTTGATAAACCACAGGTATTTTCTCTTAACAGTACTAAACTACTTGACCACTTCTTCAGAAATATGCACGAGGCATTGATGAGCGATAAGCTACAGGGAAATCTCAGAGCATCAGGATACCTGTACAGCTTTCTGATTGAACTTGAGCGCTGTAAAAGCGGTGCAAGATTAATCAGCGATACAAATATTGCCATTACAAAATGCGTTGACTACATAGATAAAAATTACAGAGAATCTATAACGATGGAAATTTTAAGCGAAGTATCCGGAATGTCAAAACAGTACTTGTGCCGTCTTTTCCGCAATACACTTGATACAAGACCTATGGAATATGTTGCAAAACGTCGGATACAAGCGGCAAAAGAGCTACTCACAGGAACTAAAATGTCAATCGAAGAAATTGTCGAACAGACAGGATTTTGTGACAGCAGTTATTTCTGCAAACTGTTCAGAAGATATGAAGGAATAACTCCTACCCAATTCAGAAAATATTAATTATCAACATATTAAAATGAATTTACTCCACTAATTGATTCTTGTCTTGCAAGTAAACAGGTTTATTGTTGTTTTTTATTACAATGTATGCTATAATAATCTAAAGTAATTTATGGTATCCTATTTATTGAAATGAGGTGCTTATATGAAAATCGGCGCAATAGGCTGCAATTACAGACATGACCCTGACTTCTGTATTGATAGTCCCGAAGGCACAGGCTGCGGACTTATGCTTATAATAAAATCTCCTGCGCGTTTTGTAATAGACGGGCAGGAAATGATTGCCGACAAAAACTCCTTTGTCATGTTCACACCTGAAACTCCCTGCCGTTACGGCGGAATAAAAGACAATTATATGGACGACTGGGTGTATTTTGACTATGAAGAAAATGACATTGAGCGGTTTGAAAAACTGGGTATTCCGCTAAATAAAATAGCACCTCTTATAAATGTAGAGGAATTATCACAGCTTCTTCGTCAGATTGCCTATGAGCATCATTCACAGGACGAAAATCGTGATATTATTGAAAGACATTACGTGGAAATATTTCTGCTCAAGCTAAGCCGAATCCTGAATATGAACTCCACTCATCACTCAATGCTACTTGCGGATAAGCATTATCATTTTTCTCACCTTCGCAATAAAATTTATTCAAACCCTGAGGAAATGACCGATGTGGCAGATATAGCAAGACAGATGGGCATGAGCTATTCAGGCTTTCAGCATCTTTATAAAAAAATATTCGGAGTGAGTGTAATGAGCGATATTACGAAAAGCCGTTTCGACCTTGCGGCAAGGCTGCTTGTCACCACAAATCTCAGTGTAAAGGATATTGCACATAAATGCGGTTACATAAGTGAATACAGCTTTATGAGAAAATTCAAGGAGAAATACGGAAAAACACCTTCAGAATTCAGACGTATGCCATAATATACCGAAATACACAAGCTTTGCGGCTTGTGTATCTTTTTGTTCTGATTAGCATAAATGGATAGCTGATACAGCATTATGAGCCATTGTGGATATTTCAATGTGATGATAAAATTAAGTAAAGTTCAACAAAAATAATCAACAAGACAAAAAATTATTAAGGAGAACGGCAAAATGAAAAAACTACTTTCACTTTTATCTGCAGCAATTATCCTTATAAGTGAATGCACGGCAAATCCCGGCGAACAGACTATGAGGGATATGACAACCCAAGAACTTATTGAAGATATGGGGCTCGGTATCAATCTTGGAAACACTATGGAAGCAACAGGCGACTGGATTCACGATGGCAGCGTGACTGCTTATGAAACCTGCTGGGGCAGCCCTGTTATTACCGAAGAAATGATAAAGGGTTACAAGGACGCAGGATTTGGTGTTGTACGTGTTCCTGCAAACTGGTCAAATATGATGGCTGAGGACTATACTCTTAACGCCAATTATGTAGCGCGTATCCACCAGATTGTAGACTGGATTTTAGCAAATGATATGTATGTAATTCTTAATACTCATCACGAAAAATGGCTGGGTGATATGCCGACAAATGAAGATGAAGTGCTTTTAAAATTCACACGAATCTGGGAGCAGATTGCCGAATCTTTCAAGGATTATGATGACCGCCTTATGTTCGAGGGGCTTAATGAAGAGGCTGGTTATGACAGTGTATGGAATCAGTATGGCAGCAGCACCGAAGGTAAGGACATAGCTTACGGTTATGTTAATACTCTTAATCAGACTTTTGTTGATACAGTAAGAGCCACCGGCGGCAACAATGCCGAGCGTCATCTTCTTGTAGCAGGTTACTACACCGATGTAGTGCGCACCTGTGACGAAATGTTCGTTGTACCGAATGACCCTGCAAACCGTGTTGCTGTTTCAGTTCATTACTACACACCTTCTACCCTCACAATCCTTGAGGCTGACGCAGACTGGGGCAAAGCCAAGACAGACTGGGGTTCTGAAAGCGACATTGCTGAGCTTGAAAAAATGATGGATATGCTTACAGAAACCTTTGTTTCAAAAGGCATACCTGTTATAGTGGGTGAATACGGCTGTTTCGGAAAGAATAAGACTCAGGACGTGAAACGTGCATATATGATTGATGTATGCCGTGAAACATACGAACGTAATATGCTCCCCATTCTTTGGGACACGCACGATACTTTCTATAACAGATACACCTGCACTTATAATGACCCGTTAATGCTTGAACAGATGATGGCAATACCTGAAGAAATTCAGCGATAATAAAGGAGGACAATATGAAAAAGTTTAAAAAAATCACCGCAATATCATTATGCCTTGCCACTGTTTTATCCGTTTCTGCTTGTAATAACAGAAACGCTGCCGCAACTACAACAACTGTTGCCACAACCTCAAACACCCTTGACGATGACCTTATCAACCCCGTGAATATGGAGGAATATGTTGATGAAGAGGCGGAGGCTTTAGCTGACCCGAATCTTACATATTTCGGTTATTACGATATGCGTGTGGCAGGAGATATAAAACCCGCTGTAAAGCTTTTTGAGGAAACCTACGGCGGAAAGATTGACTATATTGAATGTGCTTGGGGTGAGCGTATCGAAAAGTTGCAGGTTCTTATTTCCTCAGGCGATTCTCCTGACCTTGTAGATAAGGAAGATAATTCTTTCCCATTGCTTATTTCCAAAAATGTCTACGAGGATTTAACGGATTATATCGACCTTTCTCAGCCTCAGTGGGAGGGTTTTGAGGAGCTTATTGAACAGTACAGCTGGAATGGAAAGCACTGCTATTATCCCTGGTTTGCCACTGCACTTTGCAACTATGTTTATTATAGTAATACCCGTTTTGAGGAATTTGGTATCACTACTCCCCGTGAGCTTTATGAAAACGGCGAATGGACATGGGATACCTTCAAAGACACGATGATTAAGTTTATTGATGCAAGTCCCGAAGAAACCGTAGGTGTCTACGGCAATATCACAACCGATACTATCTGTTCCACCGGTACTCCTCTTGTAAGTATTTCTGACGGAAAAATAATCAACAATATGAAAACGCCCGAAGTGGAACGTGCAATGACTTTCCTTGAGGATATTTGCAGACAGGGTCTTACCGCAAAGAAGGAAGGCTACTGGGGTAACGAAGTCAGACCTCTCGCCGATGGTTCAGCCTGTTTCTTATCTTATGGTCAGTATCAGTTTGAAACGCTTGTAAAAGAAAAATATGCGGAATACGATTTTGATTTTGTTCCTTTCCCGAGAGACCCTAACGCCGATGAATACTACTACATGACTTCCACCTTCGGTTATATGGTTCCTTCCGGCTCAGATAATGTGGAAGGTGCCGCAACATTTATTGATATGATTCGTCTTTGCTCCACAGACCCTGATTTAAGACAGGAAATGAAATCCAGCACAATGACTGCAAAAGGCTGGAGCGAGGAACAGTACGACAGAATGGCTGAATTTGAAAAAATCGGCAATTACAATATTGTTGCAGATTTCTCCACAGGCTTTGATACCGATACATCTAATCTTATTTCAAATATGCTTATCGATGCTGCTTTCAATCAGGATTCCGAAGGATGGACCGTACTCCGTGACACCAATATAAATGTAATCAATACAGTAATCTCCGAAATGGGTGAATAACTGTAAGAATATGTTTACGCTTTTATTCACTTTTCTTCATA
>JAZUOE010000171.1:0-4155 GCA_045604505.1 Ruminiclostridium sp.
CTTGGCAGATGCTATCACTACGGATTAGGTGTAAAGAAAAACCTGAATCAGGCATTGTCTTATTATAATTGCTCAAAAAAATCTACAGATGAAATTGCAAATCTTCTTTACGAATTAGCAGATAATTATTATCTTGAAAATACTACACCAATAGATTACAAAAACGCTGTAAAATATTTTCAGAAGGCAATTTCTACCGATTTACTAAAAAAGGACATGCTTAAAAAGGCTGAATACATAATCGGATTTTGCTATTATCGTGGTGGAAACGGCTTAGCACGAAACTACAAGAAAGCCTTAGAATGGCTTAACAAAGCGTACAATCATGGAATGACAAAGGCAGCCTTTAATATAGCTAACTGCTATTTTTACGGCAATTACGGAATCGAAAAAGACTACTTATTAACCATTAAATGGCTGATGCAAGAGTCTTATGAAAAAACTTCCAAGTACGCTCAGTTTATTATAGCAGAGTGTTATTCTAAAGGCGACAGTACTCTGAGTGCAAACCCACGCAGCGCTTTTATATATTACAAGCTTTCAGCCGAAAGCGGTAATACCAACGCTATGCACAAGCTTTCCTTGTGTTACCTTAATGGAAGCGGCACTAAAAAAGATGAGAAATTAGCAAAAGAGTGGGATAATAAGGCAAAAGATAAAGGTTTCGTTGTTTCTGCCAAGAGAAAGACTCCTAAGCCGCCACCTGTCCGCAAAGAGAAAAAGACGGTACCTGTTAAGACGGCAACATCACCTGTGCCCGATTTTCCTTATTATAAGACATCTGATAATCTTTATGCCCAAATTCACGAATATAATCGGACGAAATCCACAGCGGACAACATTTCTGAACACTCCATTGACGTTATCTTCAAAATGGATATTATTAATGAGATAATTGCCTACCTCAGGGAGCTTATATGCTATGTGCATAAGGATTCACCCGGTTGGTTTGCTCAGAATATTATTGAAAAAGATTGGACGTTGTTAGATACTCCGGACATGAAATATATGGTGATTCATGCCGATAAGTTTTCTGAAACTGCCCAAAGCGAACATTCTTTAATATTAAAGGGACTTGATATATCCGCTCTTTGCAAAATTATTGCATACCGCATGGAGAACGAAAATTTTATGAAAGATACGGGAATGGCAGATATACGCAGCTTTATTTTGCTGTACCGCAACAAGCTTTTTCATAGCGGAGATGAGTTGGATTATGCGGCGTATCTTAACATTCTCAACAAAATGATTTTAGCAATGGATGAGTTTAAATTCCCTGACAAATATGTTGTGGATATTAACACCAAGCACACTGACACGCTGATACTAATTCGTGATACCTGTGCTGAAAAAATGAAAAAATAAAATGCTCCTGCAGAATAAAATCTGCAGGAGTTTTTTACATCCACGAAACGCTGTTATCGCCAACTGTCAGCACATATACATAAGAATCCTGTGCGCCCCAACTACAAGCGTCGCTGTAATGTTCAGAGGTTAATCCCATAAACACATCTGCAACTACTTCTGTTAAATCGCCTGTATCTGCCGCTATAGCGTAACCGTAAACACGTTTGCCGTCTTTAGAGCAGATATAAAGCTCAGAACCGAAGGGGATAATATCGGGATTTACTGCAACTGTACCTATTTCAAGAGGTCTGCCGCTGTAGGTTCCGGAGCCGGGCGGGGCAGTGTAGGCGGTCACCTTACCGCTCACTACATAAGCAAATTCTGTAGGAACACCGTTTTCCAGGCGGAAATCGCCTAATCTTTTACTATATGGCTCGTTAAAGGCGGTTCCTACCGTGATTATTTCATTCACAGGGGCATATTCCTCTGTGTAAAGGTCTTTACTTTCAACAATTGCTCCATTTACTAACTTTTGGCGGGTTGTAGTTACTTTACAGCCAACCTTTCCCTCTTGTGAAACAAATTCTGTGCCAAGCTTATGAAGGCTGCTCTCCTCATATACAGTTTCATAGTCAATACCTGTACTTATTGATACATCAATATATTCTACACGGTCAATTTTAATTTCCATGCCGTCAACCGCCTCATCATCTAAAGCAATGTTGACTTCGTCATGCTCACCCAAAAGGATATTGTTTTCTGACAGAATTTTTTCAACAGTTTTTCCCTTGTTTGCAGTGAAATCAATCACCTGTCCATCAGCGTAGATTGTCACCTGACAGTTGTTGTAGGTCATACTTGTTAAAAACATTTCTGCCATGATTACCCCCGCAATTGTCATAGCAAGGGCGATATTTGTTCTTTTTCTGAATTTGTATTTTTTTATTGTCTCTTTAATTTTTTCATACACATTATACATTACTTTCATTTATGCACCTCCATTTTTGAATAGTATTGACGTGCTTTGCATATTATAACCAACCCAAACTGTGATGTCAAATAAATTTAGGTGTTGAAAACTGTTAATGTTGCACAAAAAAATAAACTATTTTTGCTATTTACGACTTTTGTATTTTAAAAAAAGCGTTATTTTAAACTCCATATTACAATGCGTAATATCAATTTCGGCAATATTGACAAAATGTAAAAAAAGCGGCGGAAACCCCTATTTTATGGGATTTTCCGCCATTCTTATCACTGATTTTCAATTGTATGAATATTTCTGACAAATTGCCGCATTTCATTTTTTGAGGTTACACGGCGACTTTCTTCTATAATTTGCTTTTGACGTTCAGATGACATCTGCGCAAATACATTTAATGCATCGCTGTTCTGCGCCAAAGCATACCCCAGTCCTAATGGCACTTCGGGGCGGTTGCTAATATCTTTCATAACTGCTGTCCTCCTGCCTTTCGGCAAGAATAATGTATGCAGTTTATTAAAAAGTATTCAAAAACCTGCGGTTATTATTTATCTACAAGATAATTGATGATTTTTTACAACAAAAAAGCCCTGCATAAAGCAAGGCTTTTATTATTTCGTAATGTTAATTACTTTCTCTTCTTAGAAACGAGAACTGCACCAGCAGCAACGATTGCAAGACCAGCAACAACTGCTACGTCTTCAACGCCTGTGTCAGGAGAGCCCTTAGAAGAATCTGTAGCACCAGCTACATCACCAGCTGCAGGAGCAGATGTGTCAGCAGCAGGAGCGTCAGCAGCACCACCAGGAAGTGTAGGATAACCATTCTTGTCAAAGCTGATCATGAGGTTACCAGCATCATCATAGCAAGATACGTCTAAAACGATGTAGTCGTTCATTGTATCGCCCCATTCCTGAAGACCAATCTGAACGCATTCAGACTTAGCAAGGAATCTTTCGTCAGCAGAAAGTGTCTTAGATACTTTGTATGTATAGTCGCCAACCTTTTCTGTTACGCATTCCTTTTCAGGAGCTGATGTAGCAAGACCGAGATCATCGTCTGTTACGCCCCACCATTCGTTTGAAGGCCAGTTGTACTTTGTCCATTCTTCATCTGTAAAGTTGGAACCGTTACAAGATGTAACAATAGAACCACCGCAGTTACCTTCGAACCAATCTCTGCTTTCGCCTTCAGCTACTGTGAAAGTAACATCAATTCTAGCGATAGCTGTTACGTCTAAGCCGTAATCTGTAGCGGGTTTACCTTCAGCTTCGTTACCGATGTTGTAAACCTGTACAAGGTAGTTACCAGGTGTGGAAGCAGCGGGGTGAGCTACATCAGCTGTAGGTAAAAGTAACTGTGCGCTAGCTGTAGCTGTAAGTGCAGAAACTGCAACAGCAGATGCTGCGATACTTGCAAATAACTTGTTTAACTTCATTTGAGTATCCTCCTAAAATTCATAAAAAACTTGTTATCTCGTACAAGATAACTTTATATTATTTTACCATTTAATTTGAACTTCGTCAATATGCAATATTACTAAATCAAAACGTTATTTTATGGATAATTCGATTAAACTTATAAGCTAAAATTTACTTATAAAGTAAGTAATGGATTACATTTTCTGCTTAATTTATGATGCACAGATTGGCATTTTTCTTATAAATAAAAATCCCCTACTTAAAAGCAGGGGACTTTATTCAAGTAATTTAATTACTTTCTCTTCTTGGAAACAAGAACTGCACCAGCAGCAACGATTGCAAGACCAGCAACAACTGCTACGTCTTCAACGCCTGTGTCAGGAGAGCCCTTAGAAGAATCTGTTT
>JAZUOE010000172.1:0-3411 GCA_045604505.1 Ruminiclostridium sp.
AGTTCGTGATACATTTGAATATGTTACAAACTTTTATGTACCTGTAGGTTGGCGTGCTCAGTATTGTGGTATTTTCAAGTCAGAACTCAACGGCGTTACTTATTATTTCATTGATAATGAGTATTATTTCAAGCGTGATTACGGTCTTTATGGCTATTATGATGACGCTGAAAGATACGCTTTCTTCTCAAGAGCAATTCTTGAAATGCTTGAACATCTCGATATAAAGCCTGACATCATTAACTCCAATGACTGGCAGACAGCTCTTGTTCCTGTTTATTACAACATTTATTATAAGTACCACCATAATATGTGGGGTATCAGAAACGTGTTCACAATTCATAATATCGGTTATCAGGGTCAGTATGGTCTTGAGTTAACTGAAGAAATCTTCTCCATTCCTCGTCATTTAAGCTCAATTATTGAATATGACGGTGACGCAAACCTCATGAAGGGCGCTATCGAAATGGCAGATAAGGTTACAACCGTTTCTCCTACTTATGCAACTGAAATTCTCAATCCTTGGTTCTCACACGGTCTTGACCGCTGCCTTAACACAAAGCAGTATAAGACTTGTGGTTTCCTTAACGGACTTGATACAGAAATGTATAATGCTGCAACTGATAAAACAATTGCCGCAAACTTTACACCTTCCAAGATGGCAGGTAAGAAGAAGTGCCGTGAGGAATTACTTAAGGAGGCAGGACTTCCTCAGTGTGATGTACCTGTTATGGGTATAATTTCACGTTTGGTTGAACATAAGGGATTTGACCTCATTAAGTGTGTACTTGATGATATTGTTCAGGCAGGTATCAAGGTAGTTGTTTTAGGTTCAGGTGAACAGCAGTACGAAGACTTCTTTGCTTACATGCAGGGTAAGTATCCTGAGGCAGTTAGCTTTAAATGTGGTTACATTCCTTCTTATGCAAAGAAAATTTATGCCGGTGCTGATATGTTCCTTATGCCAAGTAAGAGCGAACCCTGCGGTCTTGCTCAGATGATTGCGCTGCGTTATGGTACAGTTCCGATTGTACGTGCAACAGGTGGTCTTAAGGACTCTATCCTTGACTATGGTGATGAAAGCGGCGAGGGCTTAGGTTTTACATTCCAGTCCTACAATGCACTTGATATGCTTGGCGCTATCAACAGAGCAAAGGATACTTTCTACAATAAGGAAGAATGGGATAAGCTTGTACAGCGTGGCTTAAAAGCTGATTTCAGCTGGAAACAGTCCGCTAAGCTTTACATTGGTCTTTATGAAGAGCTTTGCAGCTGGGATAAATAAAATAATTTAATATAAACGTGCCTGAATCGGTGCTGCCGATACAGGCATTGTTTATGAAACAGGAGTATATATGACCTACGAAGAAATAAAGAATAATGAGGCGATAAATACATATATCCGTTGCGCAGACGAATCGTTGGCTGCATTAGGATACACCGAGCATAGCTTTGCACATGTAACCAGCGTTGCACAGACAGCAGGTTATATTTTAGAAACTCTTGGTTACAGTGAACGTGATGTGGAGTTGGCAAAAATTGCGGGTTATATGCACGATTTGGGTAATCTTGTGAACAGAATTGACCATTCTCAGAGCGGGGCGGTTATGGCGTTTCGTATTTTAGATAAATTGAATATGCCGCCTGATGAGATTGCTACAATCGTTACTGCAATCGGTAACCATGATGAAGGTACAGGCGTTCCTGTGAATGCTGTTGCAGCGGCACTTATCTTGGCGGATAAGTCTGACGTAAGACGTTCACGTGTAAGAAATACCGATGAAATGAACATTGATATTCATGACCGCGTCAATTATTCAGTAATAAAGTCCAGGCTTAAAATAAATGAAGAGCATACTCTTATAAAGTTAAAGCTTTCGGTTGATACAAGATATGGCTCGGTAATGGATTATTTTGAAATCTTCTTAGGTCGAATGATAATGTGCAGAAAAGCCGCAGAGAAACTGGGGCTGGAATTTAAACTTATTATTAATGAGCAGCAGCTAATCTGATGTTGTAAAAAAGAAAGGTATAGACTATGAAAATAACAATTCTCGGCTGTGGTTTCGGAACTGCCCTTTCAGTTTTATGGGACAAAGGCGGACATGAAATTACAGCTTGGACAAAATATGAAGAAGAAATCCAGGATATTCTTCGCTTTGGAGAGCATAAAAAACTTTTACCCGGTGTAGCTGTATCAAAATCAATTTCCTTTACAACTGATATTTCATGTGTAAAGGGTGCAGATATAGTTGTTTTTGCAATTCCGTCCAAGTTTGTTCGTGAGGTTGCGGATAAGGTTAAGGAATATATTGAACCTGAAACAATTGTGCTTAATGTAGGTAAAGGTTTTGAAGAGGGAACAAACAAGCGTCTTTCACAGGTGCTTTCTGAAACATTGCCTGATAATCGTATTGCTGTTATGGCAGGACCATGTCATGCTGAAGAGGTGGGCAGGGGTATTCCGACAACGGTTGTTATTGCAAGTGAAAATACAGAGTGCGCTGAATTTATTCAGGAGAAACTCCAAACGGACACTTTCCGCGTGTATATGAACGATGATGTGGCAGGTTGCGAAATTGCGGCAGCGTTAAAAAACCCACTTGCGCTTAGCTGTGGTATTATTGAGGGCATGAAATTAGGGGACAACACTATTGCTGCCCTTATGACTCGCGGTCTTGCTGAACTCACTCGTCTTGGTGTTGCAATGGGTGCAAAGTGGGAAACCTTTGCGGGACTTGCAGGAATAGGCGATGCTATTGTTACTTGTACCTCTATTCATTCCAGAAACCATAGAGCAGGTATTCTTATAGGTGAGGGCATGGCAGCCGCAGACGCTGTTGCAAAGGTTGGAACGGTTGAGGGCTACGGTTGTTGTAAAATCGCCTATGGTATTGCTAAGGAGTTGAATGTTCCCGTTCCGATTATAGACCAGCTTTATGAGGTTTGCTTTAATGGTAAGGAGCCTGTAGAGAGCTTACGTGCGCTTATGGAAAGACCGCAGAAACACGAAAAGGAACATTATTGGAACTCTTGATTGTACACAGATGAGATTTTACAGGAACGGTTTTGAAAAGCTTTTTGTTTAAAATTGCTTTATAACAGTTGTAAGAAAAGCTATTTTCGTTAATATTGAAAAAATTTTAAAAACCTATTGACATTTTATATGTTTTTTGTTAAAATATTATAGTATTCGGAGAAATGCTGATTAAATCCCGTATACAAGTTGTCGGATTTAATCAGTGTTTCTCAAGGTTATTGATTATTATCATAAGGAGGTGCTGACCCATGGCAAAATGCGAAATCTGCGGCAAGGGTGTCACTTTCGGTATTAAGGTTTCTCACTCACACAGACGTACAAACAGAACCTTTAAGCCCAATGTTCAGAAGGTAAAGGCTATTGTAAACGGA